>DATJZY010000121.1 GCA_035577985.1 Candidatus Eisenbacteria bacterium | reverse complement strand
CTCGATGAGCGCCGTCGCGTCGTCGAGGTCGCGTTCGACCCCGGGCGAGGGCCCGTCGGCCGCGAGGAGCACGCGGGCCCGGGCCAGCAGGGCGACGATCTCGAAGATGCGCGTCCTGCGGCGGCGCGCGACCGCGACCGCCTCGTCGGCCATTTCGCGCGCGCGGCCGAGGTCGCCGGCGCCGCGGTGGGCGTCGGCGAGAAAGGCGAGGATCATGCCCTCCTGCGCCAGGCCCGTTCGTGCCGTCCGGGTTTGGGCGAGCGAGGCCGCGAGCATGTCGATCGCACCCCGCCACTCGCCCTGCATCAGGTGGGCCCGCCCGAGGGCCCACAGCGCGGATTGCCGAAGGCCTTCGGCCCCGGCCTCGGCGGCTCGCATCGACTCGGTCCCATGGGCGAGCGCGCCCGGAGCGTCGCCCATCATCTCGCACGCGACGAGCCCCGCGGTGCCCCCGATCATCAGCATCTCGAGGTCTCGGCGCTGCCGTGCGATCTCGGTGGCGCGCTCGGCGGACCGCAGCGCCTCCATCCAGTGTCCCTGGTTCGCGAGCGCGAATCCACGCACGGCGAGCAGGTACGCCAACACGCTGAAGCCCGTTATGCCGGCGCCGTACTCGGGATCGCCGCCGCAGGCGACCATGCAGTGGTCGAGGTGGACGATCGCGTCCTCGAGGTGTCCGAGGTTCATCGCAGCGCCCGACAGCGAGAATCGTGTCAGGAACTCGAGGAACGGATCTCCGGTCTCGGCCGCAAGCCGCCGAGCCTCCTCGAGCGGCGCCAGCGCCTCTTCCGGGATGCCGGTGAGGCTCTTGCGACTACCGAGGCGGGTCAGCAGACGGATGCGCGAGCTCGGCTCCTGAAGATCCTCGGCCAGGGCCATCCCCTCGGTGAACAGGGTGTGCGCCTCGTCGTCGGTCATGCCGCAGAAGAGCCCGTGGAGCAGCATCGCGTCACGCGCCATGACGCCGAGGGCGAGCGCCTCGGGCGAGACGGGCACCGTTGCGAGGAGACGCCTGACCTCGCTCCAATGGCGCAGGGTCTCGGCCCGGTCGCGCACGCCGATCCAGCCCGCCGCGCGCTGGTGCCAGGTCGCGGCGACGAAGGGCTCGCCCGCCGCATCCCAATGCTGCGCGAGGAGCGCCGCCTGCTCGTCGAGCTTTGTCGGATACGCCTCCTCGATCGCGCGTGCGACGGCCGTATGAAGCTGCCGCCGGCGCTCGCCGAGCTGGGATCGATACGCCACCTCCTGCGTCAGCGGATGCTTGAAGGCGTACACGGGCTCGGGGTAGAGCGCCTCCTCGTAGAAGAACTCCGCGGCGACGAGGGCGCGCAGCGCCGATGCGAGGTCGGCTTCTTCGAGATCGACGACGCGTTGCAGAATCGACTCGGGGAACTCCTTCCCGACCACCGCCCCCGTCTGCAGCACCGTCTTCTCGCGTTCGCCGAGACGGTCGATCCGCGCCGCCAGGATGGCCTGTACGGTGGTCGGAAGCGCGATCGCCTCGACCGGTTTGGCGAGCCAATACGCGCCGCGCGTGCCCGAGAGCACTCCGCTCTCGGCCAGCGACCGCACGACCTCCTCCACGAAGAAAGGGTTGCCGCCGGTGCGCTCGCGGATCAGCCTGACGAGACCGGCGAGAGCGCTGCCGGTGCCGAGAAGCTCGCGCAGCAGCTCCTCGATGGCATCGGACCCGAGCGGGAGCAGCGGCAGCTGCTGGTAGTACGACCGCTGCATCCATCCCGCGTGATACTCGGGTCGGAAGTTCACGAGCAGCAGCGTGCGCGTGCCGGCCGCCGCGTCGACGAGCGTCTCCACGAAGCCCTCGCTCGCCCCGTCGAGCCAGTGCAGGTCCTCGATGACGGTGACGGCCGTCTCGCGTCGGCTGCGCGCCAGGACCGAACGCCGCACGACCGCGAGGAGCTGGCGCTGCCGTGCCTCGGGGTCCATGCGGGGCAGCGGGTGCTCCGGATCGGGCACGCCCATGAAGTCGAATACGAGCGGAAGGCTCTCGCGGAGTCCCTCGTCGAGAAGGAGGAGCCGCCCGGCGATCTTCTCGCGCGCCGTCTGTGGGCGGTCCTGCTCGGTCACGCCGTGGATCTTTCGCAGGAGCTCGAGCACCGGCAGATACGGGATGGTCTTCCCGTGCGGGACGCAGTGCGCGTCCTGCACTGCGATCCCCCGGGCCCGGCAGCGCTGGACGAACTCCCAACAGAGGCGGCTCTTGCCGACTCCCGGCTCGGCGACGACGCCGATCACCTGTCCGTGGCCCTCCATCGCGCGGGCGAGCGCGGCCTCGAGCGTCGCGACCTCGTCGATCCGACCGACGAAGCGCGAGAAGCCGCGCGTCTGGGAGACGTCGAGGCGCGTCTTGAGCGCGCCGACGTCTTCGAGTTCGTAGACCCGCACGGGCTCGCTCGCGCCCTTCACGGCGAGCGGCCCGAGGTCGCGCAGCCGGAAGTAGCCGTCGACGATGCGCGCCGTGTGCTCGCTCACGTAGGCGCGGTCGGCCGCCGCAATCTGCTCCATGCGTGCGGCGAGGCCGACGGTGTGCCCCTGCGCCGTGTAGTCCATCTTGAGATCGTCCCCGATGCGCCCGACGACGACCTCGCCGGAGTTGACGCCGATGCGCAGCGAGAGATTGAGGCCGTCCGAGAGCCGCAGCTCGTCGGCGTAGCGGCCGAGCGTCTCGCGAAGATGCAGCGCCGTGAAGCAGGCACGCTGCGCGTGGTCCTCGTGCGCGATGGGAGCTCCAAAGAGCGCCATGACGCCGTCGCCCGTGTATTGGGTGACCGTTCCCTCGTACCGATGGACGCCGTCGGCGAGCAGGCGCGCCGTGCGCTCCATGACGCGGTGGAACGCCTCGGGATCGGCCCCCTCGGCGAGCGTCATCGAGCCCTTCACGTCGGCAAAGAGCACGGTCACCTGCTTGCGCTCCCCCTCGAGTGCCGTGCGTGCACCGCGGATCTTGTCGGCGAGGTGCGCGGGGGTGACCACCGGAGATGGTTTGGCCGCCACGGCCGTGCCGCAGTCGCCGCAGAACTTCATGCTCGGCGCCAGGTCGACACCGCACTTCGCGCATTGGCGCGCCAGGGGGGTTCCGCACTCGTGGCAGAACTTCGTCGCACCGGGGTTCGCGTGACCGCAGGCGGGACACGCGAGGTGTGGTCCGCTCATGATCTCACGTTCCGTATCCGGGGCTGGGACGTCAGTTGTCCACCGCCGCCGCGATCGCGTTCTGGGGAGCTACCGTCCAGCGTCGTCATGGCGGAACCCGCCGCCAGAAATCTTTCACACCGCTGGTCGTGTGCGCAAGCTGCCGAACCGCGGCTGGCGCCTGAGCGCGCAGCCGTGGTAGCTCGCTCCCCTACCCATGGGACGCAAGATCCTCTTCATCACCACCGACCAGCAGCGCTACGACTCGCTCGGGTGCAACGGTGGCAGATACGCCCGCACGCCGGTCGTCGACGGCTGGGCACGCAGCGGCATCAACTACCGTCGCGCCTACAACCAGAACGCGGTCTGCATGCCGGCGCGCTCGACCATGCTGACGGGCCAGTACGTGCGCACGCACGGCGTCTACGCGAACGGCGTCGCGCTGCCCGGCGACGCGCCGAGCGTGGCGGCCTACCTCCACGACAAGGCCGGCTATCGCACCGCGCTCCTCGGCAAGGCGCACTTCGAGCCGAACTTCGACCCGACGCTGCGCTTCGAGGAGAACGCGCGCCAGGCGCGCGACGACTTCGGACCGTGGCGCGGCTTCGAGCGCGCGATCCACGCGACCCACATCCCGGCCTTCGGGAAGCGCACCGTCGGCCACTACGGGCGGTGGCTCAAACGGAACCATCCCGAGTGCATCGACGGCTTCGCACCGCTGCTCAACGCCGACGGCGGCGGCGACACGGGCGCGCCCGAGACCAAGAACAACCCCATCCCGCGCGAGTGGTACCACACCGACTGGGTGGCCGATCGCACGATCGAGTTCCTGGACTCGCTCGGCGACGGCGAGGACTGGTTCGTCTGGATGAGCTTTCCGGACCCGCACCACCCCTGGGATCCGCCGGCCTCCGAGCTCCATCGCGTGCCGTGGCGGGACCTGCCGCTGCCGCCCGGACATCCCGGCTCGGAGGAGAAGATCCGGGCGATCCTCGCGCAGAAGCCGGGACACTGGCTCGCGTGCTGGGAGGGCCGGTGGATCAACATGGAGGGCGGGCCGATGAACTATCGGCCGCAGGCGCTCTCCGCCGACAACATCCGCGAGATCAACGCCAAGGCGCACGTCATGAACGAGCTCATCGACGAGGCCTGCGGGCGCGTCGTGCGTCGGATCGCCGAGCGCGGCTGGGACGCCGACACCGACGTCGTCTTCACGACCGACCACGGCGAGATGCAGGGCGACTTCGGCTTCGTCTACAAGGGACCGTTCCACACCGACGCGCTGATGCGGCTACCGCTCGTGTGGCGTCCGGCGCCTTCGGCGAAGGTCGCGCCGGCGGAGGTGCGCCAGCCGGTCGGACAGGTCGATCTGGCGCCGACGTTCTGCGCGATCGCGGGCGTCGCGCCCGCATCGTGGATGCAGGGCCGTGCCCTCCCGACCGCCGAGGACGGCACACGCCAGCGCGTGCTGTGCGAATGGGACAGCCAGTTTCCCGGCTACGGCATGCACCTGCGCTCGATCTACCGCGACGGCTGGTTGCTCACGACCTACGAGCCCAGCACCGCCGGCCAGCCGAACGGTCTCGAGAAGACGATGGGCGACTGGGTGCTGACGCCGTCACCCGTCGTGTACGACGGCACCGAGGGCGAGCTCTACAACGTCGACGACGATCCCCATCAGTGGCGGAACCTCTGGAACGACTCGCAGCACCGGACGCTGCGCTCCGACCTGGTGGCCGATCTGTACGACCATCTGCCCGAGGAGCGCCGTCCGAAGCTCGCGGTCGACGCGCCGGCCTGATGTGACCGCCGTCAGCGGCGGTCGCCGTTCACACCCGAGCGAAGAAGAGCGGCAGCCGCCGGGGCATCGGCGGCGACGACGGCCGTCAGGCGATCCCCCGCCTCGAGGCGGAAGTCGCCCGTGGGCACGTGCTCGCCCGTCTTGCGGCTGACGGTGACGATCACGCAGCCCGGCGGCAGCCCGATCTCGCGGATGCGCTGTCCCTCGAAGGGAGCGCCCGCCGCGAGCGTCAGCTCGAGCAGCAGCGCCGATTCGAGGTTCGACATGGGCTCGCCGCGGAGAAGGTCGCGTTCGAGCAGCGCCTCGTATACCGGGCGGTCGCCCAGGGCGTCCGCCATCCCGTAGGCCGTGAGGCATGCCCCGAGCAACGGGAGGACCAGCGAATAGTTGCCCGTCATCTCGACCATCAGGACGATGCCCGTGAGTGGAGCGCGCACGATCGCGGTGAAATAGGCCGCCATCCCGACGACCGCGAACAGCGCGGGATGCTCGACTGCGCTCGGGACCACGTGCTGTGCGAGGAGCCCGACCCCCAGGCCGAGCTGTGAGCCGAGGACGAGGAGCGGGGCGAAGATGCCACCCGGCGCGCCGCTGCCGTAGCTCAGCATCGTGAGGGCGAAGCGGAGCACGAAGGACCCCGCCAGCGCCGGGAGGGCGAGCGCACCCGCCAGCGTCTGCTCGACGAGACCGTGTCCGCCGCCGAGCGCGATCGGCACGAACCAGCCAGCGCCCCCCACGACGGCTCCCGCGACGGCACCGCTCGCCCACGACAGTCCGTTGCCCAACCGCTGGAACAGGTCGAGCGCCCCGACGAGGGCGCGATTGAATGCGACGCCGAACAGACCGGCAGCGGCTCCGACGAGCAGCGCCACGGGCAGGACCTGCAACGGGGGAATGGACTCCGTGCGCACGTGGAATACCGGCAGCTGGCCGATCAGAAGCCGCGTGACGACATCGGCCGTCACGGCGGCGATCAGCGTCGTGGTGAACACGGTCGGCGAGAAGTCCCGCTGGACCTCCTCGAGAACGAAGACGAGACCAGCCAGCGGCGCGTTGAAGGCCGCGGCGAGCCCGGCGCCGGCTCCGGCGGCGATGAGGGTCTGGCGCTCGCGCGGCGTACACCGGAACCACTGACTGGTCAGCTGTCCGAGCGCGCCGCCCATCTGGATCGTCGGGCCTTCGCGGCCGAGCGCGAGGCCGCCCCCGATCCCCAGCACCCCGCCGATGAACTTGACCGCGAGAACTCGAGCGCCCCGCATCGGCCGCAGGTGATGCAGGACGGCCTCGAGCTGTGGAATGCCGCTACCGGAGGCCTCCGGTGCCATCCGACGTACGAGGCCAACGGCTGCGCCGGCGCCGAGCGCCGCCAGCGAGACGGGGAAGGCGAATCCCCAGGGGCCCAAGGTGTGGGCCCAGGCGATGAACGTGGTCCGGAGATCGTCGGCCTCGGCGAGAACACGGGTGAAGGCGACCGCCGTGATGCCGGCCAGCAACCCGACGACGATCGCGCGAGGGAGCTGGCGGCGCCGCCGCTCGTGTGCCCGAACGAAGTCGCGCACCTCGCGCTGGACCACCTCGGCTGCCCGTGACGTGGCGTCGCCAGCGGAGCTCGGTTCCGGCGACCGATCGCTCATCTGTCGGGATCGACCCTATGCGAAGCTCGAGGTTGGCGCGAGCGCAGCTCTCTTCGACGGTAGCGTGACCTTCTTGACGAAGACCAACACCGGCTTCGTGCGCGCCGTCCGCGGCGGCCCCTGATCGGGTTCAGGCGAGCGTGCCGCCGTCGATGCGGATGTGCTCGCCGGTGACGAACGCGCCGTCGTCCGAGGCCAACATCGCGATCACGCCGGCCACGTGCTCGGGCTTGCCCGTCCCCATCGGGGCCATCACGCGCCGCAGGAGCTTCGGGTTTGCCCCCTCGGGTAGCCGGAACGCGTTCATGATCGGCGTCTGGATGTCGCCCGGGCACACGGCGTTCACGCGCAGGCCCTGCTTCACGTAGTCGATCGCGAGCGTGTGCGTGAGGGCGAGGATGCCACCCTTCGACGCCGCGTACGCCGCCGCCCACGGCTGCGCCGCGAGCGCCGCCGTCGACGCCACGTTCACGATGTTGCCCTTCGTCTTCAGGAGATGGGGGAGCGCGGCGCGGCACACGAGAAAGGTCCCCGTGAGATTCACGGCGAGGACGCGGTTCCAGTCCTCCGTGCGCAGGTCGTGGAAGTGATCGAAGCGCAGGATGCCGGCGACGTTGCAGAGGACGTCGAGGCGGCCGTAGCGGTCGACGCACGCGGCGATCGTCTCCGCGACCTGCCGCTCGTCGCTGACGTCGCAGGCCTGGGCCGTGGCCTCGCCGCCGCGCGCCGCGATGGCGGTGACCAGCTCGCGCACGGCGTCGATCTGCACGTCGACGCAGAAGAGCTTGCCGCCCTCGTCGGCGAGCCGCTCGGCCGTGGCACGACCGATGCCGGAGGCGGCACCCGTGACCAGGATCACTCGATTCTCGAGACGTCGCATCGCGCCGGTCGTCAGATGGCGTCGAGGAGCGAGGCCAGCTTCGCGCGCTGATACGGTCCGTCCCCGTACAGGAGCTGATTGTGCTTCTGGCGCTTGAAGTAGAGGTGGACGTCGCACTCCCACGTGAAGCCGATGCCGCCGTGGAGCTGGACCGAGCGGTCGGAGCAGAAGGCGGCCGCATCGGAGGCCGCGGCCTTGGCCATCCGCGCCAGACGGAGGGCATCGCCCGGCTCGTGGTCGATCGCGCAGGCGGCGGCGTACATGAGCGAGCGCGCGCGATCGACGGCCAGCATCATGTTCACGATGGGATGCTTCACCGCCTGGAAGAAGCCGATCGGATGGTCGAACTGGACCCGCGTGCGCGCGTACTCGGTCGTGGTCTGGAGCTGCCATTCGGCGGCGCCGCAGAGGTCGGCGGCGACGATGGTGAGGATGGCGGGTGTCGCCGTCTCGATCGCGGCCGGACCGCGGCCGCCGGTGGTGACGGCAGCGTCGGCGCCGATCTTGACCTGCTTCAGGCTGACCGTCGCCTGGTCGCGCGTGAGGTCCACAATGCGGTCGGGCGTGATGGTGAACCCGGGCGCGTTCGCCGGCACGGCGTAGAGGTCGACGCCGCTCTTGCCCTTCGCAGACACGATGAAGATCTGTGCCTTGCGTGCGTCCTGCACGAACGCGGCGGTGCCGTCGAGGACGATGCCGCCGTCGGCCACCGTCGCCGTGACGTCGGTGTCGGCGGGCTCCCAGGATCCGTCGGCGTTCGTCACGGCGAGCGTCGCCGCCTCACCGCCGGCCACGCGCTCGAGCCACGGGGTCGATCCGGCGGCGCGCAGAACCGTGGTGGCGATGAGGGTCGCGGTCAGCGGCGAGGGCAGGGCGGCGCGGCCCACCTCTTCGGCGAGCGTCGCGACGGCGATCATCTTCATGCCGACGCCGCCGGCCGCTTCCGGAACTGCGAGACCAGTCCACCCGAGCTCGACCATCTGCTGCCAGAGGGTCTTGTCGTACGGCGCTGGCTGGACGGCGCTCTCATAGGCCTCGTGGTGGTCGGCGGCGACCAGCTTGCGCAGTCGCTCGATGCCGAAGTTGTCACGCAGGAACTTCCGCGCCTGGTCGCGCACCAGGCGCTCGTCGGGGCCGAAGCCGAAATCCTTCGTCAGTGCCATCGTCGGGTGCGTCCCTACTTCGACTTCGCGAGGCCGAGCACCCGCTCACCGAGAATGTTGCGCTGGATCTCGTTCGACCCGGCGGCGATCGTCATGCCGTAGGAGTTCATGTACGTGTGCGGCCAGTGCCCGCCGTCGGGCGCGTTGGGATCGCCCAGGTAGCGCGTCGCGCCCGCGCCGGCGATCTCGACGCCGAGCGCGCCCACGTCCTGGATGAGCTCGGTCATGAGGACCTTCGCCTGCAGCGGAAGGCGCATCGGATGATCGCCGAGCGCTTCGACGCGCATGCGGCGTGCCGTCTGCCGGAGGCCTTCGGCGCGCACGAGGAGCTGCACGATCTTGTCGCGCACGACCGCGTCGTCCCACGCGGTGCCGCCATTGCGGCGGGTGCGCTTGGCGAGCGCGACGAGGGCCTTCAGCTCGTCCTCGAAGGACGCGCCGCCGCCGCTGCCCGCGCCCTCGGCTGCGCCGCGCTCGTAGAGAAGCGTCGTCATGGCGACCGTCCAGCCCTTGCCGACGGCGTCGACACGCAGCGTGTCCGGGACGACGACGTCCTCGAAGAGCACCTCGTTGAACCCCGTCTCGCCCGTGATCTTGATGAGCGGTCGGACCGTCACGCCCTTGGTGCCGCCGATCGGAACGATGAAGTACGTGAGGCCCTCGTACTTGTGGGCGGTCGAGTGGCGGCACACCATGATCATCCAGCTCGCGAAGTGGGCGAGGCTCGTCCACACCTTGTGGCCGTTGATGACCCAGTTGTCGCCCTGACGGACGGCCGAGGCCTGTGCGTTGGCGAGGTCGCTGCCGGCGTTCGGCTCCGAGAACCCCTGGCACCAGATCTCGTCGGCGGAGAAGAGCGGCGGCAGGAAGCGCTGCTTCTGTTCCTCGGTGCCGTGGTTGAGGATCGTCGGCGCCGCCATCGAGAGCCCGATGACGTTGATCATGAAGGGCACGCCGGCGTGGCCGACCTCCTGGCTCGCGATGGTCTGGAAGCCCTTGTGGCCGCCGCCGCCGTACTCCTTCGGGTAGTCGGCGCCGATCAGGCCCGCCTGGTGGCACTTCTTCTGCCAGGCACAGAGGTAGCGCCGCTGCTCCTCGGTCGCCGTCTCGATCGGCATGAGCGGCAGCCGGAAGCTCGGGGGCGCCGGACGGTTCTCGGCCAGCCAGCGGCGGCAGTATTCGCGGAACTCGGCCTGCTCGGGGGTGTCTCGTCGTTCGGACATGGCGAATTGGTTTCGCCTGCCCGACCCCCCGGGTCAAGCCTCGGAGGCCTCGGCCGCCTGGGCCGCCTCGGCCGCGAGACGCTCGGCCTCCCAGCAGGTCTTCTGGATCTCCGCCTGGAGCTCGCAGATGGCCTGGGAGATGGTCTCCTGCTCCTCGGGGGTCAGGGTATCGAGCTTCACGGCCAGGGTCGTGCCGACGGGCGGGTCGCCGATCGCCTTGTAGATCCGGCGCCAGAGCGCGAAGGCGTGCCCGGTGGGATCGTCCCGGAAGGTCCGGCTGAAGTAGGAGATTGCCCGATCGAGCCGCTCCTGCGGCGTGCGCGTCAGCGAGGTGAGCGCCTGCATGGCCGTCGTGAGCTGCTCCGCCTGGTACTGCAACGTCTCGAGGCTTGGCTGACCCATGGCATCGAGCATACGGGCAGCCGCGCGAGTGTCGAGCGCCGCCTCAGGGCGGAAGGCCCATTTCCCCACGCAGCGCCCGGAAGGCCGGCGTGCGGGCACCGCGGGTGTCCCGCACGACGAGCGGCGCGAGCATCTCGTGCGACCTGGTCTCCTCGCGACGGCGCATCTCGTGGACCGAGAAGAGCGGCGCCTTGCCGGCACGCGGCACGACCGGCAGCGTGCAGGCGACGCCCAGTCCCGCGCCGGCGGCGGCCGCGTGGACGCGCGGGTCCTGGCTCGCCTGCTCGCAGACGACGGCGGCGCCGCCCGGCGCGAGCGCGGACGCCGCCGCCGTCGCGTACGCCTCGATGCCGCCGCGATGCTCGAAGTTGCAAGGACCTTTCTGTACGCGGCGCGACTCGCGCGCCGTGCCGATCGGAAGATACGGCGGCGTCCCGGTGACGAGATCGAAGATGCCCTCGGGTACGAGCTGCGGGTCACGGAGATCGCCCTCGCGCACCGTGCAGCGATCGCCGCACCCGTTCCACGCGATCGATCGACGCGCGAGGTCGACGCTCACCGCCTGCGCCTCGACGCCCACCGCGATCGCGTCCGGAAAACGCCAGGCGAGCATCAGGAGGACGCTCCCGATGCCGCACCCGAGGTCGAGGAGCCGGCGTGGCGGGCTCGACGCCGCGACGCGCGCCGCGAGCCACGCCGTCACCAGGTCGTCGAGCGACCAGCGGTGTCCGTCCACCCGCTGCAGGATGCGCCACTCGCCGGAGAGGAAGCAGAGGTCCTCGCCGGGACCTGGCGCGACGTCGTCGCGAGCGCGTGGCGCGGGACCGGGCGCGATCCAGCCGGCCGGACGGCGGGCGGTGCGCACGATGCCCCGACCGGCGCTCATCGGCGCGTCGGATCAGCCGAAGCTGCGCCCAAAGAGCGCGTCGATCGCGGCCTTGCCGCCGGGCTCGAGAAAGCGCGTGCCGGTGCCCGTGAAGTGCCGCTCGCTGATCACCGGATCGCGGGCCGGCTCCCACGTGTCGCCGCTCCAGCGGAACCACCCGTTCTTCGTCTGGTCGAACACGAAGAGGGGCTTGTTGAAGAACTTCGCGTATTCGGCCGCGACGCCGGTGCCGCCACGCACGGTCTGGTCGGGCAGGATCGCGCCGACGACGAAGATCTGCTGGCCGTGGTTCACCTGGTGCCAGATGCTCTGCAGCACCTTCCGGAAGAGCGGCGTGTCCGGATACTTCCGGTTCATGATGCGGCTCACGTAGGTGAGGCTCACGTCACCGTGGCGCAGCTCCTCGCTGGTCAGCACGCGGATGCCGCGCGTGCGCGCATCGGAGTGGCCTTCGAAGGTGAAGTTCACCTCCTGGACGCCGTGGCGCTCGGCGGCTTCCCCGAAGGCGGCCTCGGCGCCCTGCGCGGCGCCGCTGTAGAGGATCGTGTCGCCCGGTTGCACGCGCGGGTTGTCGCCGATCGGACGGCGCGGGTCAACGGGTGGGACGGCCGGGCCGCCGGCTGTCCATCCCGGTCATCGTGTCGGCGCCGAAGAAGCGCTCGACCATCGTCTCGATGCGCGGGCCGCGTCGCAGCGTGTGCCCGCCGTCGATCGCGATGCACTGCCCGGTGACCCAGCTCGACTCGGGGCCGGCGAGGTAGCGCACCGCCGCGGCGACGTCGTCCACCGTCCCGAGACGCCCGAGCGGAATCTGGTCCAGGTAGTCGTCGACGATGGCCTGGTCCTGCACCAGCGGATCGGCCATCTCGGTCGGGACGAGGCTCGGCCGCACGGCGTTCGCCCGGATGCCGAGCGGGCCCAGCTCGTCGGCCGCGACCTTGATGAGCATCTCGACGCCCGCCTTGGAGGCGCAGTAGGGCGCCATGAAGCGGTGGGTGAGGGGGCCGGCGATCGACGACACGGCGACGATCGAGCCGCCGCCGCCCGCGCCCATCTTCTCCCCGGCGTGCTTCACCGTGAGGAAGGTTCCGGTCAGGTTCACGTCCATCGTGTAGCGCCACATCTCGACGCTGGTGGAGAAGATCGGACCGCCGGCGCCCGCGCCGGCGTTGGCGACCGCGATGTCGAGACGGCCGGTCGGCGCCGCGGCCTTCGCGACCGCGGCGAGGACGGCGGCCTCGTCGACGACGTCGCCCGCGTGCCACGCGACCTGGGTGCCGCCCGGCGCCTCGCGCCGGAGGCCTTCGGCCGCTTCGACGAGACGCGATTCGGTGCGACCCATGAGCGTCACGCTGCAACCGTCGCGCAGCAGCGCGCGAGCGCAGGCGAGGCCGATCCCGCTCCCGCCGCCGGTCACGAGCGCGGTCTTGCCGGAGAGCGCGTGCTCGGCCACGCTCAGTCCTCGAGCAGGGTGAGGGCGTTGCGCGGACAGCGACGCACGGCGCGGTCGACCTTCGCGCGCAGCGCCTCGCCCGGATGCTCGATCAGCACGCGCGCCTGATCGTCGTCGCCGAGCGAGAAGACCTCGGGCGCTTCCTTCACACAGAGGGCGTTCCCTTCGCAGAGATCCCTGTTCACTACGACTCGCATCGTCGTCCTCCGGGGGTCGGTTTCCGTCTTTCGGCCTGGCCGGTCAACCCGCGACGGCTCAACGCGCGGACTTGCCGATCTTCTCGCGCTGGCGGGCGCGCGCGGCGCGGCTCTCGGGCGTCATCCACACGGCGGCGGAGCGCGCGTCGGCATCGGGCGACTCGCCCATGACGCGGCGAACGGCGTCCTCGACCAGGGCAGCCTTCGTGTGGGCGTACGCTTCGCGCGGGAACGCACCCATGCGCGCGGCCCGCCGGAGCACGGTGTCCGTGAGCTTCTCGGCGGGGAGCAGCTCGTCGACGATGCCGAGACGGGTCGCCTGGCTCGCGGGATACACCGCCGCACCCAGCAACAGCTCCGCGGCGCGCGCGTGGGCCAGGCGCAGGCGCACGATCTCCATCGCGACGCGCGGGAACGAGGCGCCGATCGCGACCTCGTTGAGACCGACCTTGTAGTCACCCTCGGCACCGAGCCGGTAGTCGCACGCGAGCACCAGCACGAGACCGCCCGCGACGGCGTGGCCGCCCAGCATCGCGAGCGTCGGCTTGGGGAAGGTGAGGAGCCGCAGGTGCGAATCGCGATACAGCACGCGCAGCGCGTCCGAGCGCTCGGCGTCCCGCCGCGGCGCCGACAGGTCGAATCCGCCGCTGAAGAACGCGCCGGCGCCCGTGAGGACGACCGCGCGCACCGAGGCGGTCTCGCGTGCATCGTCGAGCGCGGTCGAGAGGTCGGCGAGCAGCGTCTCGTCGAGCGCGTTCGCGGGCGGGCGATCGAGCGTCAGCAGGCGCACGCCGCCGTCGTGATCGGCGATCCGGATCGTCGACATGCCGGCGGGCTATAGCCGAGGCGTCGTGCGATGGCGAGGACACGTCAGGGGAGGCGTCGTCTGCTCGAGAGGACCGTCACCAGGTCCTGCAGCATGCCTTCGAGACGTTCGCGGGCGGCGGCCGGGATGCCGGAGAGCAGCGGTACGACATGCCGGGTCACGTGTGCGCGGGCCGCGTCGCGATCGCGCAGGGCGAGCGCCTCGGTCTCCCAGGCGCGATAGGCGAGCATCTGGCGCGTCTCCGGCTCGAGGTCGGGCAGGTGCTGCGCCGTGCGGCGGACGGCTTCGGCGATCTCGAAGCCGTGGATCCACGGCCGACTCCTCTCGTCGAAGCCGACGCCGGTGGCCGGCGCGTCGAAGACCCGCCCCGTGATCCGTACCGGGCCCGTCCAGTACTCGATCGGCAGCGCGTGCGCGGGCGCGTCGACCCAGGGCTCCGCCGTGACGTCGACGCCGAGCTCGGGGGCGCGCAGGTGATAGCGGTAGGGGAACCAGCGCGGGCCGTCGGTGAGCATCTCGCGGCCGCGTACGACCCCGGGGCTGCGGATGAACTCCGGGAAGTCGAGCTCGATGCGGGTCGTGGCGCGGATCTCGAACGCGGGGGCGGGGCCCTGTGCCGACATGCCGGTCCACGGGACGACGGCGTTCCGGGCCGGCCGGAGGTATTGATGGAAGCAGCTCATGTCCCAGCCGTTCGTGAACTGCATGACGCGCCACTCGTTGCGGTAGCGCGCGCTCCTGCGGTCCTGGTGGCGGCTGAAGTCGTGCACGGCCCATTGGCGGTCGATCCAGCCGACCTCGCCCTCGACCTCCTCGCCGATCTCGCCCCACCCGAGGCGCCCGCGCATGCGGAGCCCGCTCTGGAAGTAGGAGAAGGTCGATGGGAGGCCGAGGAACATCATCTCGCCGCCGAGCGCCCGACCCCCGAGCGGCGCCGGCGGCCGCACGGCGTCCACCTCGAGATCGAGCAGCATGGGGTCGCCGTGGTGGTCTTTCCCGCGCAGCTCGATCGACCACGCGAACGGGCGCAGCGCGCCGTCGCCGTCGCGAGCGTTCTCCCATCGCACGGGTCCCGCCGGCGCGGCGTAGCGCAGCGCGAGGTGGCCGCGCCCGGCCTCGAGCTTGTAGCGCGATCGCCAGCGCAGCGGGGCAGGGAAGTCGTAGTCGGTGTATGTCCCGTAGCGGCGGCGCGCGCGGTCGTAGAGCGCGAAGGTGTAGAAGCTCGCGCGCAGGCGCTTCGCCACCACGTGCATGTCGGTCACGATGGTCATGAAGGCGTACTCGCGCCCGCTCGTCCGCCCGCGCAGGAAGCCGTCGACGAAGTACGTCGCCATGCCGAGGTCTTCGCGGTAGCCGTCTACGTCGGGGAAACGGAACCAGGCGGGGTCCCCCCAGCCCGGGACGTACGGGTAGCGCTTCCAGTCGCCGTTCATCGCGCCGGCGCGCCTTAGCACGGCCGTCGACATGGTTGCCACGGCACGCCGCGCCAGGAAGAACCGCCGCCATGACCGCGCCGAACGCCGACCGCTTTCCTCCGATCACGCCCGAGCGACTCGCCACGTGGGCTCGCTTCGGGCAGCGCGAGGAAGGGGCGGCCCCGTTCTTTCCGGGCTACGTCGGCCTCGTGCTCGAGGAGGTGCGGCAAGACTACGCCCGCATGCGCCTGCCGCACCGTCGCGAGATCGACCAGCCCCAGGGCGTCCTGCACGGCGGCGCCGTCGCGACGCTCGTCGACACCGTCGTCGTGCCCGCGATCGGGAGCGCCTACGACGACCGGCGCGCGCTCCTCACCGTCGCGATGACGATCCAGTACCTCGATGCGGTGGCCGGTGAGGATGCGATCGCCGAGGGATGGGTCGAGAAGCGGGGGCGATCGACGGTCTTCTGCCGCGTCGAGGTCCGGACCGCGTCGGGCGTCCTCGCCGCGACGGCCAGCGTCGTCTACAAGGTGAGCAGCCGCACGATCGCCCAGCCGCTTGCTGACGGTATCAGTCGGCCATCGCGCGCCGGAACGCCGAGCGGCCCATGAGCCGGCCGAGATAGGCGGCCGTCGCGGGAAAGCTCGCGTCGAGGAGCCCGAGCATCTGGGCCCACGCGAGCGTGGAGGCGACCATGACGTCGCCGGTCGTGAGGTCGTCGCCGACCAGGAAGGTGTGGCCGGCCAGCGCACGGTCGAGCACGGCCAGGGCGGCGCGAAGCTGCTGGCGTGCCGGCTCGAGGAGCTGCGGGATGCGCTCGCTCTCGGGCTTCGCGACCGTGTGCAGGAAGATCGTGAGCAGCGGAGGCTCGATCGTGCACAGGCCGAAGTGGATCCACTGATAGTAGTAGCCGCGCGCGGGCGTGCCCACGGGCGGTGCGAGGCGCTTCTCGGGAAAGCGATCGGCCAGGTACTGCGAGATGGCGCCCGACTCGAACAGCTTGACCTCGCCGTCGACGAGCGCCGGCACGGCGCCGTTCGGATTGATCTTCAGGAACTCGGGCGTCTTCTGCTCGCCGGCCTCGAGGTTCACGCGCCGCAGATCGTACGGAACACCGATCTCTTCGAGCATCCACCGCGGCCGCACCGAGCGTGACTGGGCCGAATGATAGAGCGTGATCATGTCGGGGCGCTTATCGAAGGGGCCCCTCGACCGTCAACCCGCGCGCGGGGCGCCAATCCGCCCAGCAGGGCGCATGGCGAAATGGTGATGGCGTCGCGTCGGGCGGGCGAATCGGGCGCGCACGCTTGTACGCAGCGGCTACGGCAGACGTCGGGCGTAGGGGTGGAACGAACGTTGCTCCTCGTGGCCGACCATGCGGTGGTGGGGGTGGTCCGCGGTGCTGGCGCTCGTGGTGAGCGTGACGATGGTGGCTGTGGTGGAAGCACGGACGCCGCACCGACCCCACCCCCCGCACAAGCCGCGGCGGCCTCGGGCGCCGCGCACGGCCGACGGCGGAGACGTTCCGCTTCCGCCGGCGAACGTCCACTTCGACGCGGCCGGTACGATCGATCTTCCGGGGCGAGGTCTCGCGCTCGCGTGGTCGCCCGACGCGACCCGCATCGCGGTCGGCGGCCGGTTCCGCGAGCGCGCGAGCGGGCTGCGCTACGACACGCGGGTCGCAGACGTCGAAGCGGCGACGCTCGAGAAGAGCTTCGCCTGCCACTACTTCTGGGTGATCGCGACCGCCTGGACGCGGAATCCCTTCCTGGGCGAGATCATCGCCGACGGAGGCGGCGACCACGCGATCAAGCTGTGGGATCCCACCGGTACCGGGAGCGCCACGTGCAAGCCCGGACAGTTCCCGGCCGCCGCGGGCGCCGTGCGGGCCCTGCCCGAGATCGACGGCTGGACGACGGCGCTCGCGTTCTCGCCCGACGGGCGATTCCTCGCCGGGGCGAGCCGCGACCGCATGATCCGCATCTGGCAGCTCGAACCCGGTCCGGACCAGTTCCGGGTCGTGTCGGCGCTCTACGACCGCGAGGCGGGCAATTTCGCGTCGGTCGCCTGGCTTCCGGATGGGCTCGTCACCGGCGACCGGCGCGGGCGCGTGGTCGCGTGGGACGTCGACGTCGATCGCGACCGCTGGGACGTGGGTACGATCGCCGCGTTCGCGGCGCTGTCGTACGAGGCTCAGGTCGGCTGGTGCGCCGCCAACGAGGCGCTCGTCTCACCCGCGCAGCGCTGGATCGACGGCGGGCACGGCTGGGTGTGGAACGTGCGCGTCGCGCCCCCCGGCGACCGCGTGGCGGGCATCGGGACCGACGGCGTCCTGTCGGTTTTCGACGCCGCGTCGGGCGGCGTCGTGTACCGGACCGCCGGGCCGCGGAAGGCGGCGCTCCACGCCCTCGATTGGAGTCCCGACGGCGCGCTCATCGCCGCGGGTGGCAGCGACGAGGACGTCTACGTCTTCACGGCCGACACCGGCGCCGTCTACGATCGGCTCCCGGGCCATGCCGACGTGGTGAGCGCAGTCGCGTGGCGCCCGGACGGTCGCGCCCTCGCGAGCACGGCGGGCGGGCCGCGCATCTCGCTCGCGCTCCTCAACGTCGCCACCGGTCCCGACCAGACGATCCGTCTCTGGACGCGCCGCTAGCGAGCCGAGCCAAGACTCCGTCTTGGCTCGGGGTGGGACGCGAGTGTGTCGCGTTCGTGGCACGCGCGACCGGCATGCCGCGGCCAGCCAAGCTGGCGCGGCAGACGAACTACACGCGTTGCAGCGCGACGACGGCCTACGGTCGATGCGAACCCCCGACCCACGACGGAGTCTTGGGCCGGTCTCCGCGCGCGCGGTTGACACCCGGCGCGCGGGTCTCTAGCGATACCGCGTGGTGGGGTTGGGGACGCCGCGCGCGGCGCTACGCGGAGCGGAGCAGGCCCGGGGTGGAAAGGGTCGTCGGCGTTTGCGAGGCGCCCTCGCCGCGACGCGCGCGCCACTCGCGCTTGTAGCAGGCGAAGCAGCGTCCGCGCGCTTGCAGCAGCTTGCGCGCGCCGCAGCTCGCGCACGCGTCGGTTCGCAGGCGCAGCCGATCGGAGCACGCGGGACAGATGAGCTTGCCGGACCCCCGATTCCGGTGGACCTTCTCCTTGCGGCGTCGACACACGGTGCAGACTCCGGGGCGGTTCATATTGCCGGTCTTATAGCGCAGTGCAATCGCCAGGCAAACGGCTTTCCGCCATGGTGAAGAGCCAGTATATCTCGCATAGCCACAAGATATGGGGCGAAGCGGGGTGGGGCGGGTCCCTGCTCGCTGGACTGCTCGTCGGGGGCTATTGCCTCGCCCTGCGTCGCTACGGTCTCGAGCTGGCCGACGAGGGGACGCTCCTCGCCCAGATCGACCGCGTGGCCCAGGGTCAGGTGCCGTACCGGGACTTCCATACCGGCTACGGGCCGGCCCTTTTCTACACCAACGCGGGGCTGTTCGCGGCCATGGGCGCGTCACTCGCCACCGTGCGCCACGGCCTCGTCGTCATCCAGGCGCTCCGCGCGGCGCTCCTTGTCCGGCTGGCCGGGCGCATCGGTCCACCGGGCTGGTGGGTGGCGAGCGCCGTCGTCCTGATCGCGTTCTTCTTGCCCATCGCCCCCGGGATCTGTGCGCCGCTCTTCGTCCCGTACGCATCGTGGTACGCCGACGCGCTCGGGCTCCTCGCGCTCTGGCAGCTGGCGAAGTCGCCCAGCCGGGGAGGCTACGTCGTCGTGGGTCTCCTGTGGGGGGCGGCGTTCGCGTTCAAGCAGAATACGGGGCTGCTCGGCGTGGGTGCCGCGGCCGTCGCGATCCTGCTCGTCTCCAAGGGCGGGGGCGGCCGCCTGCTCGGGGGCCTCTTGGGCCTCGCGCTCGTCGCCGGGGGCCTGGCGCTCCTGCGCGCTCACCTGGATCCACAGCTCGCCGTCGTGATGCTGGTACCACTCGTGATCCTCGGCGTCGCGACCGTACGCGCGCGTTCCGGGACGACGACGATGGCCGACCTCGTCGCGCTCGCGGCGGGATTCGCGGCCGTCGCGATTCCGGTCGTGGGGATCATGGCGTTCGCGGCCGGCATGTCGCCCGTTGCGACCGACCTGCTCCAGATCGGGACGGACACGGCACTCGTGTACTACGTCCCGTACCCTGCGCTCGGATCGCTTCGCGATGCCTTCGCCGGGTCGCCCGGCGCGCTCCGCGCCCTACGTCAGGTGGTGGACCTCTCCTGGTTCGCGATCTTCCCGCTCGTCCATCTCGGGGCGGCCGTGCTGCTGCTGCGCCGGCGCGTCGCCACGCGCGCCGGAATCGTCGTCGCGTCGGCGGCGATCGTCGGCTACCTCCAGCTCTATCCGCGCATGGACGGATGGCATCTGTTCGCGATCGCCCCGGCGAGCCTCGCGACCTGCGGGATCCTCCTGGCGACCTGCGGCCCGGTGCTGCGCCGCACGGTCGTCGCGGCGCTCGTCCTCGCCAGCTTCGGACGCGCGCTTCCAGTCGTGCCGGTCATCGGCGCGCTCGCTGCGGGGTCCGACCAGCCCCCGAGCGTGGCACGCGTCGATCTTCGTTGGGATCTCCTCGGGCCCGAAGAGCTGCGCCGCCTTCCCGACGTCATCCAGGCGGTGCAGGGACGTGGGAGTGTCGTGGGTTTTCCGGCCCTCGGCATCATCAACTTCGCGATCGACGCTCCCTCGCCGCTGCGGCACGACTATTTCTTCCCCGGCCGCCCCACGGCCGCGGAGGAAGACGTGATCGCGGCCGAGCTGCGCGTGCATCCGCCGTCCACCGTCGTGTTGCTGGACGCACCCACGGGGTTCGTCCTGGACGCCTTTGCGGCCCACCTGCCGGTCGTCGTGGCGCTCCGTGATCGATTCGTGGTGGAGCGCGAGATCGGACCATACCGCATCCTCGTGCCGCGGGGCGGTTCGTGACCGACGCGCACCCGCCGGCGGCGCGGGGTGCGCTGCTGGGGATCCTCACCGTGGTCGCCGAGCGCGGCGTGGCGTTCGTGGTCGTGCTCTCGCTCGCTCGCCTGCTCTCGCCCGGCGAGTTCGGTCGCTACGGATACATCCTTGCGGGCATGGCGCTCGTGCAGGTCCTCGCCGACCAGGGATTCGAGGTCGCCGCCGTCGCATCGATGGCGAACGCGCCCGCACGCGCCGGCCAGGTTCTGCGAGCCCTCCTGGCATGGCGCGCGATCCTGTGGATCGGCGTGATGCTGCCGGTGGGGACGCTGGTGCTGCCGCGTCTCGCCGGCGAGGCGGCGGGCGGCTCGCTCGTCGCGAGCGGGGCGGCGGCGAGCGTCTTCGGGCTCCTGGGCTCGTCGATTTCGGCACGGAGCGTCCGCCGCGCCCGCGGAGCGATGGGCGCGATGGCACGCGTCGCGCTCGCCGACGCCGCGTTGGGCGGCGTCGCCATCGTCGGCGTCGCCGCCCTCGGGGGAAGCCTGGCCGGGATCTTCCTCGCACGTGCGGGGGCGAGCGCCGTCGTGACCGTCGTGGCGCTGGCGGCGAGTCATCCACGTTCCGGCTCCGGCGACGCGGCCAGTGCGGCGGGTCCACTGGCGGAGGCAGCCGCGCCGCTGGCGGCGAACGCGCTCCTGATCGCGGTCCAGACGCGGGCGGGGCACCTGGCGGCGATGGCGCTCATGGGAGCGGAGCCCGTGGCGCTTCTCGCTGCGGCCGCGCGCGCGAGCGAGGTGCTCGGGATCCTGCCCGAGGGCGCCTTGCTCGCGCTCTTCCCTCGCATGGCGGCGTCGCCCGAGATGGCGATCCGCGTCGCGGCCGATGCGGCGCGGCGCCTCGCGGTCGTCGTCCTCGCCCTCGTGTGCGGTCTCGCCGTCGGTGCGGCGCGAGTGGCCGAGCTGCTCTTCGGACCGCCATACGCCGCCGCGGCTCCTGCGATCGTCGTGCTCGCCTGGGGCGCGCTCTTCTCGGTGACCGGAGCCGTCGCGCTCCATGCCATCGCCGCGCTCGGGCGACAGCGCGCGCTGGTCTGGGCCAACGTCGTGGCCGCCGCGTGCGGGATCGCGCTCCAGATCGTGCTGGTTCCGCGCCTGGGTCTGCGGGGAGCCGCGCTCGCGACCGTTGCGACGGCCGCGTGCGGTCAGGTCGTGCTCGCGATCCTGCCCATCACGCGCGGGGTCCTGATCGCCGTCTGGCGGAGCGTCGCGGTCGCCGCCGGGCTCGCCCTCGTCGTCGCGGGTGTGCTCGCGTCATGGTGGCCGGGCCTCGCTGGTGCGATGCTGGCCGCGCTCGCCTTCGTCGCGCTCGCGCACCTCCTCGGCGTCGTCGGACGATCGGACTGGCGCGCCCTCGCGTCAGCCGTGCGCGGCTCCGCGTGAGTCCCGGGGGCGGCGATCAGCGGCGGCGGCCGGCGCGCGCGCGCAGCGTCGTCGCGGCGGGACGCCGTCTCGCCGGGGGTCGCGTCGTGCGTGCCTTCGGCCGGCGCGCGAGGGCGGCCACGAAGAGCTCCAGACCGCGCTCGACGTTGCGCCCCAGATGCAGCCGCAGCACGCTGCGCTGTCGCGCAGTGAGCGCCTCGTAGTCGGCAGCCGCCTGCACGTTCTTGAGGGTGCCGAAGCTGTAGCCCGCGCCAGGTACCGGAACGTCGACGGGATCGTCGGCGGTGAGCTGCACGACGAGCAGGCTCGCCGGGCCGCCCTTGTGGAGCTGTCCGGTCGAGTGCAGGAACCGGGGCCCGTACCCGAGCGTCGTGGCGATACCGAGATGCCGGCGCAGATGGGTCCGCGCGTCGGTCAGCGCCTTCGTCCGGCGGGGCGACGGCGTGAAGTACGGCGTGAGCGCGACGTAGGAACGAGCCGTCGAGCGTTGCAGGAACCGCCAGAGCATCGGTGTGAGGTCGGGCGCTTCGATCGATAGGACGTCGCCCCCGGCAAGGCGTCGATTCGGATCGGCCAGCAGGCGCTCGGTGTTCGCCTTCGTCTCCTCGACGTTCGGCTGATCGAACGGATTGACGCCGAGGAGATGGCCGGCCACCGCCGTCGCGATCTCCCAGCGCACGAACTCGCCGGCCAGGTCGTACGCGTCGTTGAGACGCAGCGAGACGACCGGATGCCCGGCGCGCGCGTGGGCGGCGAGCGGGCGGCCACCGCCGGTCCCGACCCGAACCGCGACGAACGCGCGGTCCCTGCCGTAGGCGATCGGGGTCGCCTCGGGCTCGCCGGCCACCGGAACGATCCCGCGTCCGTCCTTGCCGGTCGATGCGGCCACCAGCTGTTCGGCCCATTCGGCGAAACCCGCGACCTTGCCGGCGACCACGAAAGTGAGTTTGTCGCGACCGGCACGCGAGGCGGCGGTCAGGATCGCGCCGAGTCGCAGCCCGGGGTTGCGCGCGGCGCGAACGCTGGGCGCGCACGCCACCAGCATGCGCTGGGCTCGCGCCACGAGCTTGCCGACGTCGTGGCCCATGATGGCGGCGGGTACGAGTGCGGCAAGCGAGAGCGCGGCATAGCGCTCGCCGACGTCCGCCGGGTTCAAGAAGACGCGCCGGAATCGGCGCTCGCGGGCCACCTGCTCGAGCCGCGTGTCGGCATCCGTGATGGCGACGAAGTGGCTCGCGGCGTCGTCACCGACGAGATGCGTCAGGCGGTCCCAGAAGAGCGCCAGCAGGGAGTGCACTTCGATCGTGTCGCCGGATTTCGACGACAGGATGTAGAGCGTCTGCGCGGGATCGCTGCGTTGCACGGCGGCGAGGACTGCGGCGGGATCGGTCGAGTCGAGCACCGCCAGATCGAGGAAGCCCCGCCGGACGCCCAACCCGTGGCGGAAGGCTTCGGCCGCGAGCGACGCCCCGCCCATTGCGCACAAGACGGCGTGCGTGAAGCCGGCCGTGCGCACCTCGTCGGCGAACGCCCCGAGCTCCTCGAAATGAGGAGGCATCGTCCTCCCGAAGTCGAGCCAGCCCAGGCGGTCGCCGATCGCAGCCGCTGCCGCCGCGTCGTTCGTGCGCCACAGTGTCGCATCCTTCTTCCACAGGCGTGCGCCGACGTTCGCGGCGTCGAGGTCGCGACAGATCGCATCGGTCGGGCGCGCGATCGCGCCGAGCTCTCCGCTCATCCGCTGGAGCGCGAGCACCGCCTCGCGGCGCGCGCTCACCGTGTCGACGAGGGAGCGGTAGGAGCGCGCGAACGCCGCGACGCCTTCGACCTCGAGCTGGCGCGTGACGGCGTCGAGATCGATCCCGCACGTGCGCAGCCGGGTCAGGACGTCGTGTGCGCGATCGAGGTCCGCGTCGAGGCGCGACTCGGGCTGTCCGTGGTCGGCGTACGCGTCGAGGGTGGCCGGCGGCAGGGTGTTCACCGTGTCCGCGCCGACGAGCGCTTCGACGTAGTAGACGTCGGGGAAGGCCGGGTTCTTGGTCGAGGTGCTGGCCCAGAGCGGGCGTTGCGGCCGGGCGCCTTCGCGGGCGAGGAGGCCG
Organism: Candidatus Eisenbacteria bacterium; assembly: GCA_035577985.1. Classification (NCBI taxonomy): domain Bacteria; phylum Candidatus Eiseniibacteriota; species Candidatus Eiseniibacteriota bacterium. The sequence continues at coordinate 18,421 of DATJZY010000121.1, read as the reverse complement.
AAGCGCTCGGCGTTGAACCGTTCGCGAAAGGCGGCATACGCGAGCTTGGCGTTCGCGATGGCGGCCTTGCCCCGCAGGCGTTCGAGCTGCTCGACTGCGGTGACGGTCGCCGTGGCGATGCGGGCGTCGAGCAGGCGGTCGACAGCCGTGTCGATGCGGCTCACGAAGAAGCTCGCCACCGACGCAATGCGATCGACGCGCGTCCCGGCCTCGAGGCGCCGCGTGAGGCCGCGCAGGTAGGCGTCCATCACCAACTGGTAACGGGCGATCGAGAAGATGAGCGTCACGTTCACGTTGATCCCGCTCGCGATCGCGTCTTCGATGGCGGGAATGCCCTCGAGCGTGGCGGGGATCTTGACCATGAGGTTGGGCCGATTGACCGCCCGCCAGATGCGCCGGACCTCGCGGATGGTGCCGGCGGTGTCGTGCGCGATGGTCGGGTCGATCTCGATGCTGACGTACCCGTCGGCGCGCTTGGTGCGCTCGTAGACCGGACGGAACACGTCCGCCGCCGCGCGGATGTCCTCGACCATGAGCGCGTCGATGATGGTCGTCGGCGACTTTCCGGAGCGAACCAGTCCCTCGAGCGCGTCGTCGTACTCGGCGCCCTTGCTGATGGCCTGCTCGAAGATCGTCGGATTGGAGGTGAGCCCGGTGACTTCACCGGCGCGCACCATCTTGCCGAGGCGTCCCGAACGCAGCAGGTCGCGTGTGATGAAATCGAGCCAGGGCGATTGCCCGAGCTGTTGCAGCACCTGGAGCGCGTTACTCATGGGGCCCGCACGCCAGGGCGACCGTCATCCCAGGACCTCGAGCGCCAGCGCGACGACGCGATCGACGGTGAAGCCGAGCTCGCGCGCCACCTGTGGACCGGGCGCCGAGGCCCCGAAGCGATCGAGCCCGAGAACGGCCCCGCGGGTACCGACCCAGCGGTGCCAGCCGAGCGACCGGCCCGTCTCGACCGCGACACGCGCCGCCACCGCCGGCGGCAGCACCGCATCCCTGTACGCGGCGGGCTGCTCCTCGAACAGCTCCCAGGACGGCATCGACACGAGTCGGACCTTGCGGCCGCGCGCCGTGAGGATCGGCTCGGCGCCGACGATGTACTGCACCTCCGAGCCGGTCGCCATGAGGACGAGATCGGGTTGCGTCACGTCGGGATTGAGCACGTAGGCGCCGCGCGTGGCGCCCGACGCCGGGGCGAAGCGGCTTCGGTCGAGCGTCGGGACGTTCTGCCGGGTGAGCGCGAGGCAGGTCGGGCGGTGGCGATTCGCGATCGCGATGCGCCACGCTTCGGCCGTCTCGTTGGCGTCGCACGGCCGCAGGAAGAGCAGGCCGGGAATGGCGCGCAGAGCGACGTAGTGCTCGACGGGTTGGTGCGTCGGCCCGTCCTCGCCGACGCCGATGCCGTCGTGCGTGAACACCCACACGGTGCCGAGCTCCATCAAGGCGGAGAGACGGATGGCCGGCCGCATGTAGTCCGAGAACACGAGGAAGGTCGATCCGTACGGGATGAAGCCGCCGTGGAGGGCGAGGCCATTCACGGCCGAGCCCATCGCGTGCTCGCGCACGCCGAAGTGCACGTTGCGTCCCTCGTAGCCCCACGGGCCACCGACCTCTCCCTGCACCGCGTCGTGGGGCGCGTCCTTCGGCTCGAAGTCGCCGGCTCCCTTCAGCCACGTGAGCGTCGACGGATTGAGATCGGCCGAGCCACCGAAGAGCTCCGGCAGTCGCGCCGCGAGCTTCTGCATGACGGTCTCCGACGCCTTGCGTGTCGCGACGCCCTTGGGATCCGCTTCGAAGGAGGGGAGGTCGACCTCCCAACCCGACGGCAGCTCGCCGGCCATGCGGCGCCGGAATTCGGCGCCGAGATCGGGATTCGCCGCCGCCCAGCGTTGGACGCGCGCTTCCCACTCCTGTCGCCGCTCGGTGCCGCGCCCGAGCGCCGTCCGGAAGTGCGCGAGCACGTCGGGAGGGATCCAGAAGGAGGGCTCGAGCGGCCAGCCGAGCTTCTCTTTGGCCGCGCGCAGCTCCGGTTCGCCGAGCGGCGATCCATGCGCTTCGAACGTCCCGGCCTTCTTCGGGGCGCCGAATCCGATCGTCGTCCGGACGCGCAGCAGCGAAGGGCGATCGGGTTCGCGGCGTGCCAGGGTGAGCGCCCCGTCGATCGCGTCGAGATCGTTGCCGTCCGGAACGTCGTGGACATGCCATCCGTAGGCGCGAAACCGCGCCCCGACGTCCTCGCTGAAATCGAGGTGGGTCGAGCCGGCGAGCGAGATCCGGTTGTCGTCGTACAGCACGACGAGCTTGCCGAGCCGCAGGTGGCCTGCGAGCGAGCACGCCTCCGACGTGACGCCCTCCATGAGGTCGCCGTCGCTCGCGAGGACGTATGTCGCGTGGTCGACGACGGTGTGGCCGGGACGGTTGAAGCGAGCGGCGAGATGGGCTTCGGCCATCGCGAAGCCGAGCGCGTCGGCGAGCCCCTGTCCCAGCGGTCCGGTCGTCGCTTCGACGCCCGCGGTGTGATGGACCTCGGGGTGCCCTGGCGTCTTCGAGCCCCACTGGCGGAAGTTGCGGATCGCCTCGAGCGAGAGGTCGTAACCCGTCAAGTGGAGGAGCGCGTACAGGAGCATCGAGCCGTGGCCGGCCGACAGGATGAACCGGTCCCGATCGGGCCACGCGGGATGCGCGGGGTCGTGCCGGAGATGGCGCGTCCAGAGGACGTACGCCATGGCCGCCGCACCCATGGGCAATCCGGGGTGCCCGGAGTTCGCGGCTTGAACCGCGTCGGCTGCCAGGAAGCGAATCGTGTTGATCGCTCGCGATTCCAGATCAGCCGTGCCCATCGCCGCCGCTGTAGCCACCCCCGATGTCCTCCCGTGCGTCGGTGCGTTCCGCCGCGCCCGAGTGTATGGCGGCCGAGCGGCCCGAGGGCAAGGGCGCCCGTGGCCTCACCCGGTTGTCAAACGAGCGCGCCTTGGGCATAGCCGCGCGTCACATGGATGCCGGTGCGACGCGAGGTCAGTCGACCGCCCTCGCCACCATCGCACACGCTCGCCCGCATCCGATCGTGATGGGCAATGCGGTGACCTTCGCGGCGTTCGTCGCGCTCGTCGTGACGCTGCTCATCAAGAACAATCCGGACCTCTCGCTCGAGACCGACTGGCGCATCGCGCAATGGGGCATCGTCGTCGCGTTGCTCGGGTTCGTCCTGCCGCTGCTGCGATGGCGCACCGGGTGGATCGAGCTGGACGCTGAGCATGTGCGTTGGACGATCGGCATCCTGCCGCGCCGGCACTTCGAGAGCCGCCTCGACGAGCTGCAGGGGATCGTCGTGGAGCAGGGGTGGGTCGGGAAGGCGCTCGGCTACGCGACGCTACGGGTCGTCGACGCGACCGGCGCCGAACGGGTCTACGCGCCCGCAGGCGACGTGGGCGCGCTCCGCGCCGCGGCGGTGAAATGCGACACCTCACGCCGTGGGCGGCGCGAGGGACGGCGGACCTGAAGGCTTGGGGCGGGGCGAACGTCACGAGGACGTTCGGGGGAGAGGCCGACGAGGAAGAGTACCGAAGGCGTCGCGGCGCCGGGCCTCACGGCGCCACAACGCACGGACGTCGCGAGTGGGATCAGGCGCGGGCGCGACGTCGCTCGCTTCGGCTGCCGGACTCACGCTGCAGCTTCTCTTCGAGCGCCTTCACCACGAACTCCATCACGGACACGTCGGACTTGACGCAATGGAGCTTCAGCTCGCGATGCAGGTGCTTCGGGATGCGCGTTGCAAGCTGCACCCAAACCTCACTTTCGGCCGTAGCCATAGAACTCCTTCCTTTCCTCCGCGATGCCGGGTCGGCGTGCGCGGAAACATGTGGTGCTACGTATCTAACCGGCCATCCGCTTCTCTGCAAGGCCCCAGTCGGGGTGAGTGATGCGCGCGAGCAAGATGGCATGCAAATGCCATGAATCAGCACGGGATTGCCGCACAGCGTCTCTGGCGGCTCCGCGACCCACCTTAGTACTTTCGGGCCGGGGAGCCCCGGACGCGACCCGCTACCATAACTTTTCTTCACGAAGGGGCGTTGCTATGAGGGCGCAAAGGCACCGCTGAGTGCCTCGCACACGACGAAGCGCGGATAGCGCAAGGAGGCTAACGTATGAAGCTGGGAGTCTTGGTGATGGCAGGAGTCCTGGTCACAGCAGGCGCGACGGTTGGTCGGGCGGAGGTGAACTGCAAGTTCGTCCTGAAGAACCTGTCGCTGCCGGGCCGCACGGTGCAGAGCGTGGCGGAGACCATGTCGATCAGCGAGGACGACGTGAAGAAGTGCCAGGCCGAGGCCGGCTCGGCCGGGGGCGAGCAAAAGGGCGGCGAGCAGAAGCCGGCCGGCGAGGCGAAGTAACGACGGTCGCGAAGCCAGCGCGGCGGTCGTCGGAAGACGGCCGCCGCGGCGTGGCACAGGACCCCGATCGCCTGCGCGGGCTCATGCGGGCGGCGCTCGCCGAAGCGCGGCGCGCAGGAGCCCGGGGGGAGGTCCCCGTGGGCGCGGTCGTCGTCGTGGACGACCGGGTCGTCGCCCGGGCGGGCAACGACAGCATCGGCGCCTGCGACCCCACCGGGCACGCCGAGATCCGGGCGTTGCGCACGGCGGCGCGCCGCGTCGGAAGCCACCGCCTGGTCGGAGCGACGCTCGTGGTGACGCTCGAGCCGTGCGCGATGTGCATGGGGGCGATGGTTCACGCGCGGATCGCACGGCTCGTCTTCGGTGCCGAGGATCCGAAGGCCGGCGCGGCCGTATCGCTCTACCGCCTTGCGGAGGATCGCCGCCTGAACCATCGCTTCGCAGTCGTGGGCGGCATCGAGGCCGAGGCAGGCGCCGCGCTTCTCCGCGACTTCTTTCGACGGCGCAGGACGTCGCGCGACCCGAATCGCTAGGCGCCGCACCGAGCCCGTGCTAGGAGATCCGGTCCCGTGGAGAGGTGCGTGAGTCCGGTTGAAACGGCACGACTCGAAATCGTGTGTGCCCTCGTGGTACCGGGGGTTCGAATCCCCCCCTCTCCGTTTGTGATCCGGCGACGTCTGGGCTGCGACTCGACGCGTCCAACCGTTGAAAAGGCGGGGGCGCTCACGTAGACCGAGCCTGATGGAGGAACGCGGGCATGCCGGTAGTCGGATTTCCCCCGCGCGCCTCCCGAGCCTCGTTCGACGAAAGAGGCGGCCGGACCGCGTGGCCGGGTCGCCGGCCGACGCGGCTGGAGAGGTGACCGAGTGGTCGAAGGTGCACGCCTGGAGAGCGTGTGTAGGGTTCAACCCCTACCGAGGGTTCGAATCCCTCCCTCTCCGTTTGCCCGGCGCGTCGTGGCAAGCGGGACGGAGCCGGGCGACGGCCCGGCGGGCCGTCGGGCGGTGGTGGCTAGGTCCTGCGCAAGACGGCGTCGCGAACCCCGTCAGGTCCGGAAGGAAGCAGCGGTACCGAATGTCCCTCTGTGCCGCAGGGAGCCCTAGCTACCACCGCCGGGCGGCTCGTCCGCTCCGGTGGGTCGCATGACGTACCAGGTCCTGGCGCGACGGCTTCGGCCGCAGCGATTCGACGACGTCGTCGGGCAGGAGCACGTGACGCGCACGCTGCAGGCGGCCATCCGCGCGGGCCGGATCGCGCACGCATTTCTGTTCACCGGTCCGCGTGGCGTCGGTAAGACGACGACCGCCCGCATCCTGGCCAAGGCGCTCCAATGCGAGAAGGGGCTCTCGCCGGACCCGTGCAACGCCTGCTCGACCTGCCACGAGATCGCCGAGGGCATCGCCTTCGACGTGCTCGAGATCGACGGTGCCTCCCACACGCAGGTCGACAAGATGCGCGACCTGATGGAGACCGTGGCCCACCGGCCGATGAAGAGCCGGTTCAAGATCTACATCATCGACGAGGTGCACATGCTCTCGTCGCACTCGTTCAACGCCCTCCTGAAGACGCTCGAGGAGCCGCCGGCGCACGTGAAGTTCATCTTCGCGACCACCGATCCCCAGAAGGTGCTGCCGACCGTGCTCTCGCGCTGCCAGCGCTACGACCTGCGACGCATCGGCGCCGGCGAGCTCGTGGCCCATCTCGAGAGCGCGGCGCGGGCCGAGGGACGTTCGTTGTCGCCCGGCGCGCTCGCGCTCCTGGCGCGCGAGGCCGAGGGGAGCCTGCGCGACGCGCAGTCGCTCCTGGAGCAGGTGCTCGCCAGCGGCGCCACGACGATCGACGAAGCGGGCGTCCGCGACGTCATCGGCGGCGCCGACCGGCAGCTCGTGGTCGACGTCGCCGACGGCATCCTCGCCGGCGACCCGGGTCGTTGCCTCGCGAGCCTTCGTACGCTGTACGCGCACGGCTACGACGCGCGCCGGTTCTGCCGCGACCTGCTCGAGCACTTCCGTCACCTCGCGATTCTCGCTGCGACCGGCGACCGATCGCTCATCGCCGGCCTGCCCGACACGGAGGTCGAGACGATCGCGACGCAGGCGCGCCTGCGCTCCGGTGACGACCTGCAGCGCTCCTTTCATCTGCTCCTCGAGGCCGACGAGGCGCTCGCGGTACCGTCGCGCACGATCGAGCCGCAGCTGGTGCTCGAGATGGCCGTCCTGCGCCTGGCGACCCTGGGTCCGCTCGTGCCGCTCGACGAGCTGACCCGACGGCTCGAAGCGCTCGCGGGGGGATCGCAGCGCCGGCCGCCGGCCAGCGCATCGGGCCCGTCGGCGCCGCGCGCCACGGCGACGCCGGCGTCGTCGGTCGTCGCTGGAGCGTCCGATGTCCGGCGCCTGTGGGATGCGTTGCTCGCCCGCGTGCAGGAGGAGAAGGTCGCGCTCTATCTCGCGCTCGCGGCCGCGCGCCCGCTCGGCATCGACGGCACGCGCCTGCGCATCGGGGTCGAGAACGAGGTCATGCGGCGCGATCTCAATCGCAAGGAGACGCTCGAGCGGCTGCGGACGATCGCCGGCGCGGTGGCCGGACGGCCGCTCCAGGTCGACATCGAGCCGTTGCCCGCCGAGCACGTTGCCGACACGCCGGCGGCGCAGGCGCGCCGGCGTACCGAGGAGACGCTCGCCGATCCGCTCGTGCAGGCCGCGGTCGAGATCTTCGGCGCCGAGGTGCGCGGTGTGCGTGATCGGCGGTCACAGTAAGGAGAGCAGATGGCGAGCGGATTCGATCTGGGCGGGCTGCTGAAGCAGGCACAGGAGCTCCAGGAGCGGCTGGCCTCGACGCAGGCGGACCTCGCCAAGCGCACCGTCGAGGGCTCGGCCGGCGGCGGCATGGTGACGGCCACGGTGAACGGCAAGCTCGAAGTGGTCGCGATCCGCATCGATCCCGCCGTGCTCGACAAACCCGACCGCGAGATGCTGCAGGATCTCGTCGTCGCGGCGGTGAACACGGCCATCCGCTCGGCGCAGCAGCTGATGGGGGAGGAAATGGGGAAGCTGACGGGCATGCTCGGCATGAAGCTGCCGGGGATGGGCTGAGCGATGGCGCACACGCCCTCGATGGCTCGTCTCGTCGAGCATCTGATGCGCCTGCCGGGCATCGGCGAGAAGACCGCGACGCGCATGGCGTTCCACGTTCTGCGCAGCGACCGCGAGCTCGCGCAGGCGCTGGCCGAAGCGCTGGTCGCCATGAAGGACGACACGCGCCTGTGCTCGCAGTGCTTCGCGTTGACCGAGCAGGATCCCTGCCGCTTCTGCAGCGACGTCGAGCGCACGAGCGACGTTGTCTGCGTCGTTGAAGAGCCCGCGGATCTCATCGCCGTCGAGCGCGCGGGAACCTTCCGCGGCCGCTATCACGTCCTGCACGGGACGATCGCCCCGCTGGACGGGGTCGGGCCCGACGATCTCAAGATCCAGCCGCTCCTGGTCCGCATCCGCGAGGAAGGCATGCGCGAGGTGATCGTCGCGACCAATCCGACCGTCGAGGGCGAGGCGACCGCGATCTACCTCGCGAAGCTGCTGAAGCCGCTCGGCATCCGCGTGACGCGCATCGCGCACGGCATCCCCGTCGGCGGCGACCTCGAGTACACCGACGTCATGACCGTCGGCCGCGCGCTCGACGGCCGTCGCGAGATGTGACGCGGATTGCCACCCGAAAAGTCGTTCGCTATAACCCGCGCATTCCCCGGTAGCTCAGTTGGTAGAGCAATCGGCTGTGGGGTTCCGCAGCGTCACCGGGAAACCGGTGATCGAAAAAGCGGGTGAATTCAGGGAAGCCTAAGTGCAAAGGAGCCCAGAAGTCGGAACGAGCATACGGTAATCCTGAGCCAAGCCCCCCGAGGTAACGGGCGGGGGGAAGGTGCAGAGACTAGGGAGTGACGGAAGAATAAACTCCCCTCGAGCGCCCGCCACCTACCGGCCGCGAGGCCCACGGTGATGAGATAGTCCACCCCCGTCGGAAACGGCGGGACACGGTGTAACCGATTTGTCGCTGGTTCGAGACCGGCCCGGGGAGCCTGATGACGGGGCCGCCGGAGAATCCTCCGGCGGCCCCGTCCACTTCCGGCCCGGCCCGCCGAGGCATCGACTCGGATGTCGGTCCGTTGACACGTTCGGGACGGAGCCGCCCCCGAGGATCAAGGCCTCCTGACCCCCGCGCGCCGGCATGGGCGTTGCACGAGGTCGGAGGACACCCATGCCCGGCGGTGGCTGGGAGGGGGCGCCGTAGACCATGTCAGGGACCGGAAACGTGCGGGAGCGACCGAAGGGCGGGGGAGAGCCCCTGCAACCCGAGCTGCGCGAGGGCGTTCGCAGCACGCTGACGCGCCTGTCGCGCACGGGGGAGCTGCCGACCCTGCCGGCCGCGGCGACCGCGGCCATGGCGATCGCCCGCGACCCCGAAGCCGGCGTCGACGCCCTCTGCAACGTCATCCGCCGCGACGTCGGTCTCTCGGCGCGCATCCTGCGCGTCGCGAATTCGGCGGCGTACGCGCGTCGCGTTCCGGCGCGCACGCTGGTCGACGCGGTGCTGACCTTGGGGCTGCGCAAGACCTGCGATCTCCTGGTGGCGGCGAACGCGAAGCAGCTCTTCCGCGCGGTCCCGCGCTATGCGGAGCGGCTGTGGAAACACGCGCTCGCGGCGGCGCTCGCGGCCGAGGAAGTCGCGTGCGAAACGCGCGCCCTCGATCCGCATCTCGTCTTTCTCCCCGGGCTCTTCCACGACGTGGGCCGGATCGCGTTCTTCATCGCGGCGGTCGAGGGCGGACCGGGCACGACCGACGAGACGTTCGCGAGCGCGGAGGCGCACCCCGATCGCGAGCGCGCGTGGTACGGCTTCGACCACGCCGAAGCGGGCGCGATCCTCGCCGAGGAGTGGGGCCTCGCGCACGATCAAGTAGAGGCGATTCGCTGGTACCACCAGCCGGCGCAGGCCGAGCGCGGCCAGCTCCTCGCGGCGGTGATCAACGTCGCCGATGCGATGGCCTATGCCATGGGGTTCGGGGGCGGCGGGCCCACACCCGAGGACGTCGGCCACGTGATCCTCGGATTCACGCAGGCGCAGCTCGACGGAATCCTTTCCCGCGCGCGTGCCGCCTACGGTGTGCACGCGGTTCTGCTCGCCTGACGCGCCTTGCGCTGGCGGCCGGTGGCCGGGTAGGCAGCCGATGTGCCCGCGCAGTTCATCGGCGTCGTGATCGCGATCGGTACCGCGCACCTGGTCGCATACTATGGTGGTCTGCACGTCGTCGCCGGGGTGCTGAAGCCGCTCCCCGTCTTGCTGCTCGCGTGGGCGGTGTGGTCGCTCGGCGACGTGACACCGACCTATCGCGCGCTGCTGGCGTCGGGCTTGGTCTTCTCGGCAATGGGGGACGTGAGCCTCGTCTTCCATCGCGGATTCCTCGCGGGTCTGTCGAGCTTCTTCGTCGCGCACCTCTGCTACATCACGGCCTTCGCCGCCGGCGCGCGCGGCGGGTCGAGCGCGACGCTGGTCGCCGTCGGGCTCGTCGTGTTCGCCGTCGCGATGCTGGCCTATCTCTGGCCGTACGTGGCGCGGCGTCGCGGTCCCATCGTCGCGTACGTGGCGGTGCTCACGACCATGGTCTGGTGCGCCGTGGCGCGCGCGCTCACGCCCGGCGCGCTCGCCGGCGCAGGCGCGGCGGCGGCGGGGTCCCTCAGCTTTCTCGTCTCGGACGGCGCCCTGGCGGTGAACCGCTTCGCCCGTCCGTTCGCGGGCGCGCACGGCGTCGTGATGGTCACGTACTACGCGGCGCAGCTGCTGATCGCCGCCTCGGCGCTCATCTAGTGTCCGGAGACCAGGACGCCCCACGACGTGGTCGTGGGTCGGAAGCCTCACCACTTGTCGGGTTCGAACATCTGATCCTGGCGGCGCGCGCGCCGGCGCAGGATCTCGCGCTGCTCGGGGTGCGTCAGGACGTAGAAATCGCCGCGATCGATGGCCCGTACCACGCGGCGTGCGACCTCTTCGACCTTGATGACGCTCCCGACCATGGTGCCGGCCTCGATGTCGGGCGGACTGTCGGTGTGGTCGGGGTTGCGCAGCGGCGCCGGGCGGTTGCGCAGCGAGTTGGCGTTGATGTTGGTCTCGACGATCATCGGGCACAGGACCGAGACGCCGATGCGGTGCGGCGCGAGCTCGCGCTGGAGCCCCTCGGACAGGCCGACGACGGCGAACTTCGACGCGCAGTAGATGCCGAGCCACTGCATGCCGACGAGGCCGGCCATGGACGCCGTGTTGACCACGTGCCCGCCGGCGCGCTGCGCGATGAGGCGCGGGACGAACGCTTCGACGCCGTGCACGACGCCCCAGAAGTTGACGCGCATCGTGTATTCCCAGTCCTTGTGCGTCGCGTGGGCCATCTCGCCGAACAGGGCGATGCCGGCGTTGTTGCAGACGATGTGCGCTCCGCCGAACCGGCTGAATGCGGCGTCGGCGAGCGCTTCGACCTGGGCGCGGTCGCCGACGTCGGTCTGCACGGTGTGCACGGAAGCGCCGCGGTCGCGCAGCTCGCTCGCGGCCCGCGCCAGGGCCGCCTCGTCGACGTCGGCGAGCACGAGCTTCGCGCCTCGCGCCGCGAAGGCGCGTGCGAGCGCCATGCCGATGCCGCCCGCGCCACCCGTGATGACCGCGACCCGCCCCGTGAATGGATCCATCGCCGACGCTTACACCGCGCCCGCGCTCGGGCACAATCGTGCCTGGACACGTGGAAGGGAGCGGTGTAGTCGACCCGGCATGAGTGACGCGTCCGCTGCCGCGACGGCGCCGAAGGGACGGCGTCCGATCGTTCCGTTCCTGAAGCTCCCGGAGGGGGGCGAGCCGTATCTCGCCGGTCAGCGCTGCTCGAAGTGCGGCGCGATCTACCTCGGGCATCGCCTCGCATGCGCCAAGTGTCTCGGGCGCGGTCCGTTCACCGAGGTACCGCTGTCGCGAACGGGCGAGCTCTACGTCTGGTCGATCGTGCACCAGTCCTTCCCGGGCGTCCCGGTCCCCTACGTGGTCGGCGTCGTCGACCTGCCCGAAGGCGTCTCGGTGCGCTGCAACCTCGTCGAGGTCGCGCCCGACCCGAAGGCGCTCGAGTTCGGGATGAAGGTCGAGATGACCACCGGCGTGTCGCAGCAGGACAAGGAAGGCAACGACGTCGTGGCGTTCTACTTCCGCCCCGCGCGGAACTGACGAAGGAGAGCGGGCAATGGGTGAAGGATTCGTCGCGGGCGTGGCCATGTTGAAGTTCGGTCGCTACAAGGACCGCGACGTCACCGATCTCGGCGGCGAGGCCGCGCTCGCGGCGCTCGACGACGCCGGCCTCACGATGCGCGACGTCGAGTTCATGGCGGCCGGCTGCCTCATGCAGGCGAACGCCATGGTGGGCCAGCGCATCCTGCACGAGATCGGACAGACCGGCATCCCGGTCGTGAACGTCGCGAACGCGTGCGCGACCGGGTCGACCGCCTTCCGCGAAGCGTATCTCGCCGTCGCGGCCGGCGAGGTCGACGTCGCGCTCGCCGTCGGCGTCGAGCAGATGGGCAAGGCCGGGCTGCTGGGTGGCGGCGGCGGCTCGGGCATCCGCACCGAGGGCGTCATCGGCAGCGGGCTCATGCCGGCCGTCTTCGGGCAGGCGGGCATGGAGCACATGCGCAAGTACGGCACGACGGCCGAGCAGTTCGCGAAGGTCGCCGTCAAGAACCACCACCACGCGACGTTGAACCCGCTCTCGCAGTATCAGGTCGAGACGCCGCTCGAGCAGGTCATGGGCGCGCGCATGGTGGCGTACCCGAATACGCTCCTCATGTGCTGCCCCTCGGGCGACGGTGCGGCGGCGGCCGTCGTCGTGTCGGCGAAAAAGGCGCGCGAGATCGGCGCCAAGGTGAAGGTGCTCGCGTCGGTGCTCACGTCGGATCCATGGTCGGACCGCGACCTCACGCATCCCGACGTGAACACGCTCACGCGCAACGCCGCAAAGAAGGCGTACGAGCGCGCGGGCGTCGGCCCGCAGGACGTCGGCCTCGTCGAGCTGCACGACTGCTTCGCGACCGCCGAGCTGCTCCACTACGAGAACCTCGGCCTCTGCGAGGACGGCGAAGCCGGTCGCATGATCGACGAAGGCGAGACCACCCACGGCGGACGCGTCCCCGTGAACGTCTCTGGCGGCCTCCTCTCCAAGGGGCACCCGCTCGGCGCCACCGGCGTCGCGAACATCTACGAGATCGTGACCCACCTCCGCGGCCGCGCCGACAAGCGCCAAGTTCCGAACGCGAAGGTCGGTCTCGCGCACGTGATCGGCCTAGGCTCCGCCTGCACGATCAACCTCCTCGGCGTCTGACGGAGCGGCGGGCGCACGCGGGGCGAGGTCGGAGCGAGCCCGCAGGACCAGGCGCGCGCATCGATTGGCGGTGTGTGTCGCCGCGGCCTACGCGGCGCGCCTGGTCCGAGGACCGCGAGCGAAGACCTCGCCCCGCGTGCGCCTGCCGCGGCGCTTGACGCTATTGCAGGTGCAGCGTGCGGCGCTGCGGATCGATCGCGTAGCGATACTGGTTCAAGAAGTTGAGGCCGATGACGCCGTCGAGCTTCGGGCCGACCGCGTCGTGGACGATCGCCTGGACGTCGTGCGCGCGCGTCGTGCCGAGGTCGAGGGTGGCGATGCGGACGACGGGCGCGCGCACGATGCCGTTGGCGGTGTGGAGCGTGACCGCCTTGTCGGTCGGGGGCAGGGCCAGGCCACGCGCGAAGGCGGGGGCGAGCACGCAGTAGCTGGCGCCCGTGTCGACCAGGAAGAGGCCGCTCGCACGGTCGTTCACGGTGACCTGCACCAGCCAGCTCGTGCCGTCGCCGCGCAGCGGGACTTCGCCTTTGCCGGAGGCCCGGTCGAACAGAGCGCAGGACGTGGTGAGGATCGCCGCGACCACTACGGCCGCAAGGCGCATCACCCCGCGGCGGGCGATTCCGCCGACGACTGCTTGCGGCCGGCGAGGCACAGACGGAGCTTCCGCATCAGGTCCTGTCCGCTGAACGGCTTCGTGATGTAGTGGTTCGCGCCGAGCGCGAGCCCCTTCTCGATGTCGGCGGGGGCCGACTTCGCCGTGAGGAAGATCACGGGCAGCGAGGCGGTCGCGGGCGTCGACCGGATCGAGCGGAGGACCTCGTACCCGTCGACGTCGGGCATCATGATGTCGAGGATCACGGCGTCGAACTGCTCGGTCGACAGCGCACCGAGCGCCTCGCGTCCACCGGTACACTTGGTGGGCGACATGCCCTCGATGCGCAGCCGCGTCTCGATCAGCTCCGCGATCAGCGGATGATCCTCGACGATGAGAATACGTGGCTTGGTCTGCGGCTCCATCATCTCTCTCCCTGGTTCTGCGGGGCACTGTCCGACGACGCGGGACGTATCTGCGCGCCGATCGCCATGAGCGTGAGGACCACGCCCAGTGCGAGGGTCCCGAGCAAGATTCCGTATTCGATCATCCCCTCACCTCGCTCGCCGTGACGGATCCGTCGCATGCCGATGCTCCCTCACGCGATCCCGTAGCGGTCGAGCTTGCGGTACAGGGTGCGGCGCGACAGCCCGAGCAGTCGGGCCGCTTCGATGCGCTTGCCACCCGACGCCTGGAGCGCACGCAGGATCTGCTCGCGCTCGGCCGCCTCGAGCGAGAGCTCGGGGAGGCGCGGGCTGTCTCCGGTCGGGGCGACGCGGGTCTCGAAGAGGTGGGGCGGCAGGTGCTCGGGCAGGATCACGCTGCCCTTCGCGACCACCATGGCGCGCTCGATGACGTTGGCGAGCTCGCGGACGTTGCCCGGCCAATGATAGCGCGTGAGGATGGCGAGGACCTGCGGGCTCACGCCGGCGACGCTGCGTGACAGCTTCTCGTTGCACGCCGTGATGAAGTGGCCGACGAGCGGCTCGATGTCGTCGGCGCGCTCGCGCAGCGGCGCGAGCTGGATCGCACCGACGTTCAGCCGGTAGTACAGGTCGTCGCGAAACGTCGCCTCGTGAACCATGTCCGGCAGCTCGCGATTGGTGGCGGCGATGACGCGGATGTCGACGCGCATCGGCTCCGGCGATCCAATGCGCTTGATCTCGCGGTTCTCGAGGACGCGGAGGAGCTTCACCTGGACGCCGAGCGGCAGCTCGCCGATCTCGTCGAGGAAGATCGTCCCGCCGTGGGCGGCTTCGAAGAGCCCCTTGCGATCGCGGTCGGCGCCGGTGAACGCGCCACGCACGTAGCCGAAGAGCTCGCTCTCCAGCAGGGTCGGCGCGAGCGTCGTGCAGTTGCAGATGATGAAGGGACGGTCGCGGAGCGGCGAGAGGTTGTGGATCGCGCGCGCCACGAGCTCCTTGCCCGTGCCACTCTCGCCGGTGATGAGCGCCGTCGTGGGGTAGCGCGCCAGGCGCTCGATGAAGGCGAACGTCTCGAGCATGCGCTGGGTGCGCGCGACCATGCCCTCGAAGACGACGACGCCCTGCAGGCGCTGCTCGAGGATCCGCGTGCGATGCTGCAGGTTGCGCTTCTCGAGCACCGTCTGCAGCACACGCTCGAGCCGGCGGAAGTCGATCGGCTTCTCGACGTAGTCGGCCGCGCCGAGTTGGATCGCCTCCACCGCGTCGCGCACGTTGGAGTAGGCGCTCATGAGCACGAGCTCGATCTCGGGATCGCGCTCCTTCACCGTCCGCAGGAGGTCGATTCCCGTCATGCCCGGCATGCGGACGTCGGACAGGATGAGGTCGACCGGTTCCTCGACCAGGAGCTCCAGCGCGCGGTGCCCGGTGTCGGCCACCTTCACGTGGAAGCCCTTGTCGCCGAGGAAGACGGCCAGGAGTGCCCGGATGTCCGCGTCGTCCTCGACCACCAGCACCTTGGGCTGGTCGCGGCGGTCGGGTGGCGGGAGGACGTGACGATCGTCGATGTCGGGTTGTGCCATGGTGAGGGTCGGTGGCCCGGTTGTGTCAGCCCTGACGCAATCCGCATGCCGAACGGCCGGCGCACGTGTCGCGCGCGGCCCGCGGGCGCCCCGAACGGAAAAAGCGTCGGCGCGACAATGGCTCTTCCTCCAAGCGTCCGCCGTGACAGGGGCGGTGTCGTCGCTCGACGGAGCGTGCCGGAGCGACGCAGATGTGCCACGGCGTCGAGAGGCTGCCGTTCGGGAGCGGCTCGACCGCGTCGGCGGAGGCGCCGTGCGCATCGGCGCGCGCGCCGTGCGCGTAGCGCGCTGCGCACGAGCAGACGGTGCGGCGCCGGCGGCCGACGAGCGGCCGCGGCGAGGTCCGCGGGGTGGGCGGCGTCGCCGGCGGGAGACGACGCCGCCCGAGTGGCGGAGCCGGGCAGCGTCGCCGCCCGGTCGGCGGAAGCTAGTTGTCGAGCGAGTGGCGCGCGAGGTCGTCGGGCAGGCCGCGCTTGCGCGCGAGATCCTGGATCGCCTTCCACGCGAGCTTGCTCGGCTCGGCGTGCGCGTTCTCCCAGCGGTTGACGGTCGAGACCGTCACGGCGATCTCGTGCGCGAATTCTTCCTGGGTCATGCCGAGCTTCTGCCGGAGGCCACGGACGAGGTTGCCAGCGTTTTCTTCCATTTTGTGTCCCTCTGAGCGGTGCATCGCGCGTGGTGCGCGTCGGGAAAGCGGCAGCAACTGACGTGCCACGGGCGTACGCAGAAAACGCGGGCAACTCTCGGTGTTCGGCTGTGCCACCTGCGACGAAAAAATGTGCGAGCGGTGCAGGCGTGTCGCCGCCTTCCGCATCAGCCACAGCCTGTGCTAACCGTCGCGCATGCGGCTTCTCACGACGACTCTCGCGCTGGTCGCGATGGTGCTCGGCGGCACCGCGCGCGCCCTCGAGCCTGGCAGCCCCGAGGACACGCTGATGCGCTATCTGGCCGCGATGAAGGCGGACAGGTTCGACGAGGTCTACGAGCTCAGCTCCAAGACCTTGCGAGGTGGTAAGGACAAGGAGGCATTCGTCAAGGAGATGAAGGCCATGATGTCCGTCGCCGACGTGAAGATCTTCGACTTCACTGTGTCACCTGGCAAGATCGAGGGCGACAAGGCGCGCGTCCCCAACGTCCTCGAGTCCCAGGACAAGTTCGTCAACACGCTGGGTCTGACGGAGCACGAGCTCTACACGCTCGTGCGCGAGGACGGGGAGTGGAAGGTCGATTCGCAGCTCCTCCTGGAGCCGGCCGAGATCCCGAAGTGGTTTCCGCAGAAGCAGAAGAGCGACGCCGCAACCCCCCCGTCCCATTGACACTCTGACATAGGGTTTGTTATCGCCCGCGCTCACGGGGTCTGCAGTTCGCCGGTCCCCGGAAGGGGGTAGTATGCACCGTCGGTCGATCCCGCTCGGGCTCACACTGTGCGCGCTCGCGCTGGGTTGCCATCACGAAGTCGAGATGGTGCCGCTCGTCGAGCGCACCATCTACGTGACCGACAAGTTCTACGATGTGCAGGCGCTGTCGAAGGACCGCGCGTTCGTGGTCGGCTACGGTGGGAAGATTCTCGAGACGTCGAACGGCGGATCCACCTGGGACGTTCGTCCGAGCGGCACCGACAGCGCGCTCTACGGCATCAAGATGGTCGACGAGAAGCAGGGCTGGATCGTCGGACAAGAAGGTCTCGTCCTGCACACGGCAGACGGTGGGAAGACCTGGCAGCCGCAGGAGTCCAACGCCACCTTCAAGGACTCCGACGGCGCGTCGAAGCGCGCCTACCTCTTCAGCCTCGACGCCCTCGACGCCAACACGGCGTGGGCGGTCGGTGACCGGTCGATCCTCATCTCCACGACCGACGGTGGCAAGACGTGGACGAGCCGGAAGGTGAAGATGGAGCTCGACACGTCGGGCGGCGAGAGCCTCGCAGCGGCCGATCCCATCTTCTACGCCGTCAAGTTCATCGACGCGCAGCATGGCTGGATCGTCGGCGAGTTCGGCAAGATCATGTACACGAGCGACGGCGGGCAGACGTGGAAGGAGCAGGAGCGGACGCTGATGAGCGCCGAGAGCGGCTTCTTCGATCTGCTCGACCTCCCCACGATGTTCGGCGTGTACCCGGCGGACGCGCAAAACGTCGTTGCCGTCGGTCTCGACGGTCACGTCGCGCGGACGAGCGACAGCGGGCAAGTCTGGGCGTTCGACAAAGTCGACGCCGGCGACGTACCGCTCGTGGACCCGCTCTACGACGCCGTCACGCTCCCCGACGGGACGGGATGGGCGGTCGGCGCCGCGGGCGAGGTGATCCGCAAAGGTTCCGGCGACGCGGCCTGGACGCGAGCGAAGATCGGACAGGACGTGCTCACGTGGCTGCGGTCGGTCAACTTTTCCGACCCGAAGAACGGCTGGATGGTGGGCGGCTTCGGTCTCATCTTCCGAACGACCGACGGCGGCAAAACCTGGCTGCCGTCCCAGGGCTGAGCGCGGGAGTGTAGGAGAACACCCATGAGCATGGAAGACGTAAGCGCGCAGGACAAACGAGCGCTCTACTGGCTCGGCGAGCGCCTGATCGACCACCGCAACCCCATCATGATCCTCGTCCTGGCAATCACGGGGCTCTTCGCCTACTGGAGCTTCCAGCTGAAGCTCGAGACGAGCTTCGGCGACCTGCTGCCGCAGAGCCATCCGTTCGTCCAGATCCACAACAAGTACGCCGGGACGTTCGGCGGCGCGAACAACATCCAGCTGATGGTCGAGGTGAAGGAGGGCAGCATCTTCACCGTTCCGACCCTGGCGCGCATCTATAAGATCACCGAGGCCGTCGATCAGGTCTACGGCGTGAACCACAACCAGATCGACTCGATCGGCCACCGCACGACGCGCTACCTGCGCGCCCAGTCGGGGGGCTTCCTGCGCGCCGAGCCGGTCATGATCGGCTTGCCCAAGACGCCCGAGGACGCCGCCAACATCCGCCGCATCGTGCACAACACCGAGAGCGTCTACGGCATCCTCGTCTCGCTCGACGACAAGGCGGCGCTCGT
>DATJZY010000120.1 GCA_035577985.1 Candidatus Eisenbacteria bacterium | reverse complement strand
GACCGGCATGTCGCGGCCGGCAAAGCCGGCGCGACAGCGCGAGGTACGCGCGTGGAGGTGCGACGCGGGCAAGGCTCGCGTGCGAGGGGGCAAGCCGGCACGACTGCTCGCGCAACCAGCCAACGCAGCGTGCACGCCGCGGCAACCACGCATGCGTCCGGCTAGCGCGCGTTCCTCGCTTGTCGCGCCGGCTTTGCCGGCCGCGACATACCGGTCGCGCGTGCCACCCACGCCCCACACTCGGTCCTCCCCAGCCCAAGACGAAGTCTTGGGCTGGAGCCTAGGGCTGTAGGACGGCTTCGCAGTCCGTGTTGTGCTCGCAGTAGTAGTAGCCGAGCATCGCGAACATCTCGTCGTCGGTCGTGACGCCGCCGTGGAGCGTGCAGGCGTCGCAGAGGCCGTCGCCGAGACCGGGCTGCGAGTCGCAGACGGCGTCGTTGCCGTTGCACTTCTCGCCCTTGTGCGGCCCGCCGAGGCAGGCCGTGTCGGCGTCCCCGCAGGTCGGCGTCCCGAGCGGCGTCAGCGGCGACGTCGAGCGGCGCTTCACCGTCGACGGATTGGACGCGCCGTTGTCGTAGTCGGCGCAGTACTTGATCGTGCGACTCGGCTCGTCGCCGTCGAGCGCGAGCACCGGGTCCTTGTACGTGACGATGTCGGGATCGGCGTAGTTCGTCGTCACCAGGAAGGGCGCCGTCGACTCGGGCGCGCACGGCCCCGTGCGCGACGAGCACTTGGGCGCGATGCCCGGCCCCCACGCCTGGAAGAGCTTCCCGCGCTTGTGGGTATGCGAGTAGAGCTGGAAGATCCGCGTGCCCTTCGGGACCGTCATGGTGCGGCAGTACTGGCGTGTTTCGAAGGGCGGCACGTTCGCGATGAAGATGTCGATCGCGTCGAACACGTCCTGGATCAGGTACTCCCGCTCGGTCGCGGACGCGAAGTAGATGTTGAGCCACTGCTCGTTGGTCGTCGGCTCGCCCGTCGCGTTGAAGGCGTGCGAGTTCACGACGAACGTGCCGGCGACCGGCATGACGTTGTAGACGCCGCCCGGATAGGGGTTGTCGTAGTAGGGCTCGGTCGAGATGAGGATCTGCGGCGCCATGAGGCTGTCGGCGCCGACGGCCGCGCCGACGCTGAGATCGGCCGGTCCGTAGCCGATGCAGGCGATCGCTTGGACGACGCTCCCGGCGCAGGCGCTGCGGGTGCCGCAGTCGGCTCCGGCCGGCGCCGCGACGCCGATCCCGAGGGGATCGCACGGCGTGCCGGCGTGCTCACCGCCGTGACACGTGAACGTGCCCCAGCCCGGATCGGTGATCGGGTAGGTGCCGCGGTACAGGCGCAGGATCGAGTGGTGCGAGTTCGGGTCCTGCGTCAGCTCGGTCCGCTTGTAGGCGAAGCACGTCTTGGCGGGCCCGCCCCACGCGTCCGGGCACGGGAAGGTCAGCTCGGCCGGCACCTGGGCCGAGAAGTCGTAGTGGGTCGCGAAACATACCTCGCCCTCGCCGTTGGCGGGGATCGTCCACTCGGGCGAGTAGAGCTGCACGCCCTCGCCGGCGGCGGGCGGCGCGGGCGGCGGAATCTTCTGCGGGGTCGCAGGCGGCAGGCACGAAGCCAGCAGCACGTCGGTGTCCTTCACCACGGTGTCCTTGGGTGCGCCGTTGTAGATCCACAGCTCGACCGCGTGCAGCTCGTTCGGCGTCAGCGGCGCGAAGGCGCCGTTCGGCATCGCCGTCCCGGGCACGCCCTCCAGATCCAGGGTCTTGGCCGCGAGCTTGCGCCAGAGCAGGCTCGTCTCCTTCGCGCCGGGCTGGACGCGCTGCTGCGAGGGCAGGATGGTCGACGCCTTGCCGACCAGCTGCTCGTAGGCGACCTCCGGTCGAAGGTCGAGGCTTCCCTCGCCGGGCGACGCGCCGTGGCAGATGGCCTGGGTGCACCCGTGGCGCTCGAAGATGGCCGTCTGGATGGCGGCGAACGTGCTCGTCGCGGGGGCTTCGCACGGGCACGACTGGGGGGCTGTCTTGCTGTGCCCCACGACACGCCCGCGCCCGTTCGAGAGGCCCTGTCCCTCGAAATGTGCACACCAGCGGGACGCGCCGATCGTGAGGGTCACCGTCACCTCGGTCTGCGGCCGATCGATCGCGTAGGGCCACGCCCCGCGTCCGGCGATGCGAACGATGCCCCCCTTCTTGTTCATCCTGAGGATGACCGACCGCACGCCTGCCGCGGCGCCGCTCGCGTCGGTGTACCGCATGCGATGCCCGCTCGTCTTCCAATGCTCGGCGGCGAGCGACACGAGCCCGCTGTCGCCCTCCCCGGGGCCACCGATGATCCGCAGCGTGGCGCCGCCTGCCATCGGATCGGCCGGGCCGGTGGCCCCGCGCCAACGTGCCTGGAAAAGGACGCGGCGTGTGACTCCACCTTTCAACGCCACCGTTGATGGGGCGAGCGGGTGCTCGAGCGGGAGCCCGTCGGCGAGGGTCGCGGAGGCGACGAAGAGGAGGGCGAGCAGGGGTCCCGACGGTCGCATGGCGCGGGTTCTAACCCGAACGCCAACGCCGCGCCACACAAATGAATTTTACCCTTGACTGGACGGGGTCGGGCCAGTAGGGTGCCCGGCGCGATCGCGCGTAGGCCGTGCGTCTGTTCGACGCATGATCCAAGGCACGCGCGGATTCTTTACGGCTTGAGCGGAATTGTCCCCAGGGCTGCGCACTCGGTGCTGACGAAAGCGGCCCACCCGCCGGTCCGCTCTCTTCGAGGGTTCGTCGTGTGAAGCGGAACGAGAAGCGATCCGAGGAGAAGAAGGCGCGGCCCGTTCGCGACGGACGTCCGTCACGCGGCTCGTCGCCGGGCGCGTCCGAGGGTCGCGACGCGGGCGGCGATCCGGCAGGGGGCGAAGAGCTCGATCAGGTCGTGTCGATACTCGGCGAGATCGACATCGACGTCGAAGGCGTAGCCGAAGAGGCCGCGATCCCGACCGAGGAGGCCGAGAAGGTCGTCGAAGCCGAGTGGACGGCCGAGGAGCCCCCCGAGCGCGAGCGCGAGGAGGAAACCGCCGAACGGGCACCCGGCGAGACCGCCGATCCGGTCCGCATGTACCTCCAGGAGATGGGGGGCGTTCCGCTCCTCACGCGCGAAGAAGAGGTCGCCATCGCCAAGGAGATCGAGACCGGCGAGCGCGAGGTGCGCGAAGCCGTCTTCTCGCTCCACCAGGCCGTCCAGTACGTGATCAACTTGTCGGACCGCCTGCGCGACGGAGAGATCGAAGCGCGCCACGTCTTCGGGGACGACGACGCCGCCGAGGCCGCGACCACCGAGATGGTCGAGGGCAAAGAGGACAAGCGCGCGGCGGAGTTTCTCCGTCACGTCTCGAAGCTGAAGCGGGTCGCGGGCGAACGCGAGAAGCTCCTCGCCGAGCATCAGAAGGCGAAGACCTCGAAGGCGCGCAAGGCGGCGATCGAAAAGCGTCTCGCGCTCCTCAGGACCGCGATCAAGGAGTGTCTCCTCGACACCAAGATCGGCGCCAAGCACGTGAACAACATCGTCGAGCGCCTGAAGGAGGCGCAGAGCGCGGTCGATCGCGAGCACTTCAAGATCAAGCGGCTCGAGGACAACCTCGGCCATCCGGCCACGGAGATCCTGAAGCACGGCGCACGCATCCGTGCCGAGGAGAAGGACGCCAATCGCGTCGCGAGCCGGATGTTCCACGCGCCGGCCACCCAGGTCGCCGACGCCGCCGACGTCGTACGCGAGTCGCGTCGCATGATCGCGCAGGTCGTCCGCGAGGTCGACATGCCGGCCGAGCTGCTGCGCGACGTGCTGAAGGTCATCCGCCGCGGCGAGGTGAAGGCGCAGGAGGGCAAGCGCCGCCTCATCGAAGCGAACCTCCGCCTCGTCGTCTCCATCGCCAAACGCTACACGAATCGTGGCCTGGGGTTCCTGGACCTGATCCAGGAGGGCAACATCGGTCTCATGCGCGCGGTCGAGAAGTTCGAGTACCAGCGCGGCTACAAGTTCTCGACCTACGCCACGTGGTGGATCCGGCAGTCGGTGTCGCGCGCCATCGCCGACCAGGCGCGCACCATCCGCATCCCCGTGCACATGATCGAGACCATCAACAAGGTGATCCGCACCTCGCGCTACCTCGTGCAGCAGTACGGCCGCGAGCCGAGCGCCGAGGAGATCGCCCAGCAGATGGAGATGCCCGCGGACAAGGTCCGCAAGGTGCTGAAGATCGTGAAGGAGCCGGTCTCGCTCGAGACGCCGATCGGCGACGACGAGGAGAGCTCGCTCGGCGATTTCGTCGAGGACCGGCAGACGCTCTCGCCGGCCGACGCGGCCATGGCGCTCTCGCTCGAGGAGCAGACGCGCAAGGTGCTCGCCACGCTCACGCCGCGCGAGGAGCAGATCCTGCGGCTGCGCTTCGGGATCGGCGAGAAATCCGACTACACGCTCGAAGAGGTCGGGCAGCGCTTCGCGGTCACGCGCGAGCGCATTCGCCAGATCGAGGCGAAGGCCCTCCGCAAGCTGCGGAGCCCGAACCGCGCCCGCACGCTCGAGACGTTCGTCGGCAAGCTGAGCTGATCGTCCACGTCCCGCGTCGGGCGGGGGTGGTGGTTGATGATGGGAGGAGGGGAAGGTGGACCAGATCGAGGACATGCTCCGCAAATGGCGTGAGAGCCGCGCCGCGCATCCGCACCGCGAGGCGCCAAGCGATCGCCGCCGGCTCGACGTGAAGGGCCAGGAGGTCATGGTCGTGCGGCGCAAGCCGAAACCGCGTCCGCTCCGGGTCGAATAGCCGGGCCCGGCTCGCAGTCCGGCCGGAGGGTGTGCTAGCCGGGCGCATGTCCTCCGCCTCCGCATTTCCGCGACGTCCGGACGACGTCGACGTCGCGTGGCTGGAGGGCGTGCTACGCGCGGCGGGGCTGCTCGACGGGACGCGTCTCGTCGGCTGCGAGCCGGCGCGCGTCGGCACCGGCCAGATGGGCGACAGCATTCGCTACGTGCTGCGCTACGACGGCGCCGCGCCGCGGGCGCCGCGCTCGGTGGTGTGCAAGTTCGCCTCGAGCGATCCGACCAGTCGCGCGACCGGTGTGGCGCTGCGCACGTACGAGGTCGAGGTCGGGTTCTATCGCGAGATCGCGCGCACCGTCGACATTCGCACGCCCGCGTGCCACTTCGCCGACATCGACCTCGCGACCGGCGAGTTCGTGCTCGTCCTCGAGGACCTCGCGCCCTGCGTGCAGGGGGATCAGCTCGCAGGCTGCACGGTCGAGCAGGCGGGGCTCGCGATGGACGAGCTCGCGAAGCTCCACGCGCCGCGCTGGAACGACCCTGCGCTCGCCGCCGTGGAATGGCTGAACCGCAACGGCACCGAAGAAGCCCACGCCTTCGGCGAGATGCTCCTGCCGCCGCTCCTGCCGGGGTTCGTCGAGCGCTACGGCCACCGGCTCGATCCGCGGCACGTCGAGATCGGCGAGTTGCTGATGCAGCGTATCGGCCGCTTCCTGCGCGACCGCCCCGGACCGCGCGCCGTCCAGCACGGCGACTACCGCCTCGACAACATGCTCTTCGGGACCGCCGACGGCGGCTATCCGCTCGCCGTGGTCGACTGGCAGACGGTCGTGTGGGGCCCGCCGGTGTTCGACGCGGCCTACTTCCTCGGGGCGGGGCTCGAGAGCGATCCGCGCCGCACGCACGAGCGCGAGCTGCTGCGACGGTACTACGGCGGGCTCACGGCGCGCGGGGTCACGGGCTACTCGTGGGACGAGTGTTGGCGCGACTACCGGCGCTACGCGTTCGGGGGATTCCTCATGGCGATCGGCGCGTCGATGATGGTCGTGCAGACCGAGCGCGGCGACGAGATGTTCCTCACCATGCTGCGCCGTCACGGCGCGCAGATCGTGGATCTCGGGTCCGAGGAGTTCCTCGCCTGATCAGCCGACGCTCCACCGTGCCGTCTGGTGCGCGTCGGGGCGGTAGGTGCAGCGGTAGCCGCGGCGGATCGTCGTCCGGAAGTGCTCGGCGAGATCCGGATGCACGTCGTCGAGCCGCGCGATGGCCACCTTGACGCTCTTGGTGACGGCCAGGCGCGCCTGCTCCGCCGTGATCCCCCGCGTGCGACGCCGGCCGTGGGCGGCGATCGCGACCGCGTCGATGGCGGTGCCGGGATTCGCGAGCAGCACCGCCAGGTAGCGAAGGCCCGCCGTGTCGTGCAGGCGGACGACGCGATCGGCGTAGCGGATCATCCAGTAGTCGCCCTCGCGGCGGAAGAGCCACGTGGGTGGCGCGATGCCGTTGCCGACTGCGGCTT
The DNA here is from genome assembly GCA_035577985.1 of Candidatus Eisenbacteria bacterium. NCBI lineage: Bacteria > Candidatus Eiseniibacteriota > Candidatus Eiseniibacteriota bacterium. The sequence continues at coordinate 55,794 of DATJZY010000120.1, read as the reverse complement.
CGAGACCCACGATCGGGCCGTCGGCGTGATCGAGGGCGTGGCGCAGGACGTCGAGCACGACGCGCGGGTCGCCCTCGGCGCGCTCGTGCAGCCGCGCCACGACGGGCTCCGCGACGGTCGTCCCGAGCACCAGCTGGACCAGGTGGGCAAGATCGGAGGTTTTCATGGCTGTGGCTCCCCGGAGCACACGGCGTGCCGCCCGGATTCCCACGCCGGGCGGTGACGGGCTCGGGCGGGGTGTCCACTGCCGGAGGCACGAGGACCCGAGGACTGTCAGACGGATTTTACAGGCGGGTGCTACTTCGTCGCGACGGCTTGCCCGTCGCGCAGCGGCGGCGGCGAGCCGACGACGACGACCTCGTCGCCCCCGAGGCCACCCGTCACCTGCACCTGCTCGCCGAACGTGCGATCGGTCACGACGCCGGCGCGCCCGACGCGCCCGTCGCGCACGACCCACACGAACGATCCCGCCTCGTCGGTGCGCAGCGCGCTGCGCGGGACGAGGACGGCACCGGCCCCCGGCGGCGTCGGGACGTCCTCCAGGAACGTGATGCGCGCGCTCATGTCGGGCCACAGGAAGTCGTCGAGGCGTTCGATCTGCACCTCGACGCGCAGCGTCCCCTTCTGGCGATCGACCTGCGGGTAGAGCTTCACGACGTGGGCCGGATACTTCCGGTCGGGATAGGCGTCCGGGACGACCTCGGCCCGCTGGCCCATGTGCACCTTCGCGAGCTCGCTCTCGGTGATGTCGACCTGGCCGCGCAGGTCCTCGAGGTTCGCCATGCGGATCAAGTCGCCCGAGCCGGAGAACCCGCCCGGAACCGCGATCTCGCCGACCTCCTTCAGCTTGGCGAGGATGACGCCGCTGCGCGGCGCGCGCAGGGTGGTGTACTCGAGGTTCACCTTCGCCGCCGCGAGCTCGGCTTCGTTCTGGTTGACGGCGGCATCGGCCGCGTCGGCCTCGGCCTGGCGCACGTCCAGCTCGTCGCGGCTGACGACCTTCGATCCCGCGAGCGAGCGCGCCCGCTCGAGCTGCTTGCGCTTCAGCACCGCCTGCGCGTGCGCGCTGCGGAGCGTCGCCTCGAGCCGCGCGACCGCCGATTCGTAGTCGCGGGCGTCGAGCTGCACGAGCGGATCGCCCGCCTTCACGTGCGCGCCTTCCTCGACGAGGTAGCGGTCGATGCGACCGGGCACGCGCACGCCGATCGAGATGTAGCGATCGGCGCTGACGACGTAGCCCGAGCCCGCGAGCACGGGCACCGCCGACGGGCTGCCGTCGCCGCTCGGGGCGAGCTTCACGACGCGCGCCGTCTCGACTGGCACCGCGGCGCCGCCACGCAGGCCGCGCGCGACGACGAGCAGGAGCACGAGCAGCGCGACGATGCCGGCCGCGATCCGGCGCCGCGAGCGGCGCGGCGCGGGCGCGGGTCGGCGATCCAGCCGGAGCGCCTTCAGGTTCTCGCGCAGCGCGGGAGCCGACTCCGCCATCACGCCCGATGGAGCGCGTCCACGACGCGCAACCGCGACGCCCGCCACGCGGGCGCGAGCCCGCCGAGCCCGCCGATCGCGATCGCGAACAGGAGGCCCAGGAGCACGCCGGTGGTGGACGGTTGGAGCAGCACGGTCGCCACGCTGAAGGTCATCATGCTGAAGGCAACGCCCTGGAGCAACGTGTTGACGGCCCACATGGCGGCGACGCCCAGGACCACGCCGCCCACGAAGCCGCCGGCCGCGAGCAGGAGCGATTCCGAGAGGAACGACAGGAGGATCGCCGTGCGCGAGAACCCGAGCGCGCGCAGGGTGCCGATCTCCGCCGTGCGGCCCGCGACCGCGGCGTACATGGTGTTGAGCGCGCCGAACGTGGCGCCGGTCGCCATGATGACGGCGAGCACGAGCACCAGGACGTAGAGGGAGTTCGCGGCCTCGGCCTGCTCCTCGTAGTAGACGGTCTCCGGCTTCCCCTCGAGCGTCACGCGCGCGTCGGCCGCGATGCGCTCGACGAGCGCCTGCCGGTCGGCTCCCGGCGCGATGCGCAGCCGGATGCCGGAGCAACCCGACGGCCGCCGCGCGTCGTCCTGCACGTCGCTGAGGTCGGCCCAGATCTCGCTGTCGAACGCCGTCCCGCCGCCGTCGAAGACGCCGACGACGGTCCAGGTGCGCCGCCCGAAGGAGAGCCGTCCGCCGACGTGCGCGCCGTCGTGCCGGAGCGCAACGCCCTTGCCGACCACGACCTCGCCGAGCTTCGGCTGCAGCATGCGGCCTTCCACGAGGCGCACGTCGCGATGCACCTCGAAGGCCACGGGCTCGATGCCGCGCACGAGGACGTTCTCGCGCCCACCCTCGCGCGTGCGCATGAACGGCTGGTTGATGATCTCGGGCGAGACCAGCGGCCGCCCGTCGGCGCCGGTCGCGATCCCCGGGAGGGCTCGGACGATCTGCACGGCTTCGCGCGTGAGGAAGCTCGACCCGTCGTTCGTCGCGCCCTTGCGCAGGACGACGAGGTTGTCGGGATCGCCGGTGCCGACCAGCATCCGCTGGAGCCCACCCACCAGGCCCGCGAGGAGGATCGTCACCGCGACCACGAGCCCGATGCCGCCGGCGGTGAAGATGCTCGTCCAGCGCCGGACGAAGAGGCTGCGCGTGCCGTAGGCGATGGGGACGAGCATCGACGTCAGAAGAGGCGCCGGAGCGCGTCGATCACGTTCAATCGCGCGCCGTTCCAGGCCGGCACGATGCCGGACACGAAACCGACGACGAGCGCGATCGCGAGCCCCTGCATCGCCGTCGTGGGCGACATGTAGAAGCTGCCGAGTGGTCCCAAGAGAGGTCCGAGCCCGCCCGTCTTGCCGGCGGCCGCGAGCGCCCGGAAGAGGAAGAACGCGCCCGCCGCACCGGCGGCGCCGCCCACGAGCCCCTGCAGCATCGACTCGCAGAGCAGCACGGTGAGGATCGGCCGGCGGCGGAAGCCGAGGCTCTTCAGCACGGCGATCTCCGGGATGCGCTCGCGGACGCCCATCGCGCTCGTGTTGGCCGCGATCAGCACGACCGCCGCGACGACCAGGAAGCCGACGCCGAGGATCACGCGGATGAAGCCCTGATAGCTCGACATGAAGTTCTGGTAGAAGGACTTCTCCGTCTCGGCGGCGGTCTCGGCCTCGGAGTTGTGGAACAGGGCGTCGATGTCGCGCATCACGCGCTCGACGTTTTCGGGGCGATCGGCCTGCACCCACACCATGCCGACGAACGGGAAGCCGCTGAACGGCCACCCCGGCCGCGGCTGCAGCGACTCCTCGAGGTACTTGTGGTGGAACCACAGCACGACCGGGTTGCCGCTCGCCGCGGGGATCATGCCGACGATCTCGAAGGTGAGGTTCACCGGGAACGCCGTGCCGCGCAGCGTGATGAGCTGTCCGGTCTTCCAGCCGAACTTCCGCATCGTCTGCTCGCCGACGAGCGCCCCGTTGCGGACGGCGCGGAAGCGACGCAGCGCCGCCGGGTCGATCTTGTAGTCGGGCCACATCTCGGCGACGGTGTCGGGGTCGATCCCGAAGTTCGGGAACATGTTCTTCGGCTCGTCGTAGATGCCGCCGAACCACGTGAAGTGGTTGACCGCGGCGACGCCGGGCACGCCCCGGATCTTGTTCACGTACGACGCGGGCAGGAGGTAGGTGAGGCCCGCCTCGTGGTGCACGCTGATGCGCGTGTTCGAGACCGCCTTGTCGAGGATCGCGGCGAGCGCGCTCGGCAGCGAAAGGACGGCGCACACGAGGAAGATCGAGAGCGCGATCGAGAGCGTCGTGAAGAGGCTCCGCAGCGGATGCCGGGAGAGGTTGCGCAGGACCAGGCGGCCGTACGTCATCGGTGCGGGCCGCTCCCGTTCACGAGCACGCCCTTGTCGAGGCGGATCACCGTGTCGACGTAGGCCTCGGCGCGCGGGTCGTGCGTCACCATCACGATCGACTTCTCGAAGGCCTGGTTCAGCTCGCGGAGGAGGGTCAGGATCTCGACCGCGCTCTTGGCGTCGAGGTCGCCGGTGGGCTCGTCGGCGACGAGGAGGTCGGGGTCGGTGACGATCGCGCGCGCGATCGCCACGCGCTGCTGCTCGCCGCCCGAGAGCTGCTGCGGGCGGTGATGTGCGCGGTGCGGGACGCCGACCGCCTCGAGCGCGATCTCCGCCCGCCGGCGCCGCTCGCCGCGCGGGAGATCCGTCAGCAGGAGGGGCAGCTCCACGTTCTCGATCGCCGACAGCACGGGCAGGAGGTTGTAGAACTGGAAGACGAGCCCGACGTGCCGCGCGCGCCAGGCGGCGAGTTCGTCCTCGTCCAGGCGCGAGAGCGCCTCGCCCTCGACCACCACCTCGCCGCTGTCGGGGCGGTCGAGGCCGGCGAGGAGGTTCAGCAGCGTCGACTTGCCCGAGCCCGACGGACCCATGAGCGCGACGAAGCGTCCCCGCGGAATCTGCAGGGTGACGTGCTCGAGCGCATGGACGAGGTCGATCCCGCGCCGATACAGCTTGGAGACGTCGTGGACCTCGATCATCGGCCCTCAAGTTTTGCCGGTTGTCGGCCGATAGCGAAAGTGGAGACGTCCATGCCGAACCCGATCGCCTCGACGACCGACCCGGCGCTGCTGCCGGCCGCCGCCGCGGCGCGGCCGACGCAAGCCGGCATGGAGGCCATGGCGCGCGTGCTCGACGGCGAGACGCTCGAGGGGCGTAAGGCCGTGAAAAGGCCCGCACGCGCGTCGGCGTCGTCCCGCAACGAGCCGGCGTCGGCCGACGGGCGCGGGCAGCTGGTCGATCGTCGCGCCTAGGAGCGGTGCGTTCCTTGATTCGCGGCGGCAGCGGACTATGTTCGATCCGTGGCGACGCCGGCGACTCCGCTTCCTTCGAGCACGCTGCTCCTCCTGCGTGACGACCCGTCGGAGGACGGACCCTTCTCGGTGCTGATGCTGGAGCGGCACGGGAGCATCAGTTTTGCGGGCATGCACGCGTTTCCGGGCGGGATCGTCGATCCGCACGACGCCGAGGCGCCGGGCGCACGTCTTCCCACCGATCAGTCGTGGGCGAGCGCGGGCGAGGGCGACACGGCCGACGACGCGCTCCCGTGCTGGGTGGCGGCGGTTCGCGAGCTGTTCGAAGAGATGGGTATCCTGCTCGCGGCACGCGACGGGCGGACGATTGCCGGAGCGCTTCCGGAGGCGCTGCGCTCGTTGCGGGCACGGCTGCATGGGGGCGAGCCGCTCGCCGCGCTTCTCGCCGAGCACGGGCTCGTCCCCGCCACGCAGGACCTCTTCTACTTCGCGCGCTGGATCACGCCGCGTGTGAACCCGAAGCGGTTCGACACGCGCTTCCTGGTCGGGCGCGTGCCCGAAGGCCAGGACGCCGTCGTCGACGGCACCGAGACGGTGAGCCACGAGTGGCTCACGCCGAAGGCGGCGCTGGATGCGTATCAGGCCGGACGCATCCAGCTCATGCCGCCGACCGTCCGCACGCTGGACGACCTCGGTCGCTTCGCCTCCATCGACGCCGTGCTGGCCGACGCCCGCCGGCGGGTCGTGCGGGCGCTCTGCCCCGAGATCGAGACCGGCGGTGCCGAGCCCGCGATGACGTATCCCGACAACACGGGCTCCGGGCTGCCGCCGCGACGGCTCGTCCTGCGCGACGGCCGCTGGCGCCCGGAGTGACGCTCACTTCGTCAGGGCGTCGTAGATCCCGTCCCAGTCGGGACCGGGCGGATCGGTCATGAGCAGGCGGCAGCGTTTGACGAACTTCTCGATGGCGGCGTCGCCGGGGTTCTGGTCGAGCATCGCTTCCAGCGCGGCGACCGCCTCGCCGAAGCGGCGCGCGCGGTAGGCGACGAACGCCTGCGCGAAGGCCGCGGCCAGCCGCGCGGCGCGCCCCCCGGAGTCGTCCGACCGCAGACACAGGAGCTCGTACACCGTGACCGGCTGCGTTTTTCCCTTGGGACGCACGCGGTCGATCTCGCGACAGATGAAGTCCTCGCCGATTGCCGTCCGGGTCCGCTCCGAGACCAGGATCCGGGTGCCGTAGAGCTTGTTCAGCCCCTCGAGCCGCGACGCGAGGTTCACGTCGTCGCTCAGCACCGTGTAGTTGAAGCGCTGCGACGAGCCGAAGTTCCCGACGATGGCGTCGCCGGTCGCGATGCCGACGCCGATGTTGATCTCGGGCCAGTCGCGCGCCCGCCAGCGCGCGCGCAGCTCCGTCAGCTTGGCGAGGATCTCGAGCGCCGCCAGGCACGCGCGCCGTGCGTGGTCCGGCACCTGCGCCGGCGCGCCCCAGAAGGCCATGACGGCGTCGCCGATGTACTTGTCGAGCAGGCCGCGGTGCTTGATCACGATGTCGGTCTGCGCCCCCAGGTGCTCGGTCAGGAGCTCGCCCAGGTCCTCGGGCGGGATCTGCTCGGAGATGGTCGAGAAGCCGCGGATGTCGGTGAACAGGATCGAGAGCTCGCGCCGCTCGCCCCCGAGGGCCAGGCGATGCGGCTCGCGCGCGAGCTGCTCGACGACCTCCGGGTCGAGGTAGTGCTGGAACGCGCGCCGGATGTACTGCCGCTTGCGCGCTTCGCCGAGGTACTGCTGCACGACGCCGACCAGCGTCGCGGTGATGACCGCCCCGTACGGATAGATGACCGACGCCACGACCCCGCGGTCGGCGAAGGCCACCTGCGTGACGGCGAGGTACACGACGTAGAGGCCGAGCACGCCGACGGCGCCCGCGAACGTGCGCCACTGGATCAAGAGCCCGGCGGCGAGACCGAAGAGGAGCGTGATGCCGGCCTCGACCGGGACGAGCCACGCCGGCCGCACGAGACCGTGGCCGCGGAGCAGGTTGTCGATGACGCTCGCGTGGATCTCGACGCCCGGCGCGGAGCCCGAGAACGGCGTCGGCCGCGAATCGAATCCGACCGCGGTGGGCGCGATCAAGGCGAGCTTGCCCTCGAGCGCCTTCCGTTCCGCCCGTCCCTCGAGCACGTCGCGCGCGCTCACCGTGGGAACGGTTCCGGTCGGGCCCAGGAAGTCGATGCGGAGGTCGCCCGAGGCGTCGATCGGGATCACGTGGTCGCCGATGGCGAGCTCGGTCGGGCCCGCGCTGCCGGTGGTGAGGACGCCGCCTGGGCCGCCGAGGTAGTGCCGGAGCGCCGCGATCGAGAGGGCGGGTGCGACGCGCTCGCCCATCCGGATCGCGAGCGGCACGCGGCGAAACCCCTGGTCGAGGTCGGGAACGAAGTTCACGTGTCCGACGTCGACGGCCGCCGCCGCGAGCTCCGGATCGGGGCCACGGATGCCCTTCGCCTCGCGCAGCTGCGCCATGCCGCCGCCCCGATCGCGGATCGAGATCTCCGGAAAGTCCACCTGCCCGCCGTCCGCGGCGTCGCCGAAGTCGAAGAACTCGCCGAGCACAACACGCCCCGACGACCGCATCGCCTCGGCGAACGCGGCGTCGTTCGCGACGTCGGGCAGGTCGAAGACGGCGTCGAGCGCGATCGTCTTGGTGCCGAGCTCGGTCAGCTTTTGGGTCAGCTCGGCGACGCGGCTGCGCGGCCACGGCCAGCGCCCGTAGCGCGCGAGCGACGGCTCGTCGATGCCCACGATCACCACGTCGCCCGTCGGTGCCCGCGCGCCGCGCAGCGCGAAGCGGAGGTCGAGCGCCTTCAGCTCGAGGATCTCGAGCGGCCGCGGCGTGAGCAGCCGCAGGCCCGCGAACACGAGCGCGATCGCGAGGCAGAGCGTCGTGACGCTGAGACGCTCGACGAGACGACTCACGCGGCTCCGGCCCGGCCGTCAGCGCGGCGGGGGTGGCGGGGGCGGCTGCGGTCCGCGGAATTTGTCGACGGGCTGATCGATCACGCCGTCCGGACGCTGGATCGTGCGACCGCCTCCGGGTCCGGGTGTGGCGGGATCGCCGCGATCGCCGCTACCCTCGGCCGGCACGCTCCCCGGGCCTGACGGAGGACCGCCGGCTTCGCCGCCGCTCGGCGGCCCGGGCTTGATCTCGGTCAGGCCGGTGAAGCTCTGCAGCTCCGTCTTGGTGACCTCGCGGGGCTTCGACGGCTGGCCGCCGACGAGGATCTCGGTCAACTGCCCCGGTCCGATCCGGACCTCGTGGCGTCCCTGCGTGTCGGTCACGCTCCGCACGAAGGTGATGTCGTACAGCCCGATGACGCGCGTGCGCTTGGCGTCGGGATCGACGAGGGAGATGAAGCCCGTCCCGCGGACACCGGCGACGGCGGTCGGGGTCTTCACCTCGAAGCTCGACCCGCGCGTGCCGTAGCGCTCCGTCACGACGGCGCGCAGCGTGCCGACGAGCTGACCCAGACGCGACGTGCTCGGGCCCCCGGGACGCGCCGCCAGCTCGTCGATGGTGATCTCGGACTTCGCGCCGACCGTCAGCACGGAGTCGTCGCGCATGAGGAGCTTCACCCGCGAGGCGTCGGCCGTGCGCACGTGATCGCCGACGAAGACGTCGCTGCCGGCCGCGAGCGCCGCCCAGGTGGCTTCGCCGCCGTGCTGCGCCTCGGCGCGACCCTCGAGCGAGGCGACGCTCCCCGCCGGATCGGCGGCGCGGGCGACGGCGGCCGCGAGCAGAACGAGTCCGAACGCTACCAGCCGGTGGAGTCCTCGATGTCGTGTCATGGTCGACCTGCTCAGAACCAGACCCGCAGCTCGAGCGACACGATGTTGCGGGTGTATTCGAACTCCGAGATGTTCGAGTCGTTCACGGTCGCGTAGTACGAGAGCACGCCATCCACGTGTTCGATGATCGGGCGGCGCAGGAACAGCGCGATGTAGTTGCCGCTGTCGTGCCGCCGCTTCGTGAAGTCGGCGGCGCTGTTCGGCTGCGTGTAGTTCTCGTAGCGGTACACGTAGTCCAGCTCGACGAGCGTGCGCCAGATCGCGGGGAAGCGGAAGCCGAGCGTGCCCTGCTGCACGTGGCGCGCGAAGTCGTTGCCCGACGCGCTGTGCGGCGCGTCCTCGAAGTAGAGATACCCGAGCGTGAGGGCGAGGCGGCGGTCGAAGAAGAACAGGAGCTGCGTGACGCCGATCGCGTTCGACGGCCCATCACGATCGAGGTCGGGCTCGCCGAACGGCGACCCCAGGTAGTCCTCGTAGCTCCACCGGTAGGTGAGCTGCGTCGAGCCGAGGTCGCCTTCGATGAACGAGGCGTACGGCATGACCCAGGGGGTCTGGAGATAGGCGTGGCTGCCCAGCACCGTATGGTCGTAGCCGCCCTGCGTGCCGAGCCATAGCCACGGGACGACGGCGCGCGCGAACGTGCCCTGGAAACGATTCGAGCGCACGTCGAAGTCGGTGACGTCCGTGTGCAGGACCTGGAAGAAATCGTAGTCGAGTCGAACGAGCGTTCGATCGTCGCGATACGGATCGACGTGACCCGCCAGGGTGAAGAGGAAGCCGGCGTCGCCCTTCGGATCCGACGAGTCGAGCCTGACGTTGCTGTCGTATTCGACGCCCGTCCCGGCCTCGATGTCCCACCATTTCACGGTGCTTCCCGGCCGCGTTGCGCCGATTTCCTCGCCAGGTACGTTCGCGTTGATCAGGTCGAGCCAGAGGCGCGCCGCGTCATCGTTGGGATCCGCCTGGAGCGCTTCGCCGAATCGCTGCCGCGCCTCCTCGCGGCGCCCGGCGTTGTAGGCCACTTCACCTTGGGCGACGAGCAGCTCCGAGCGTTCGGACGCGATCGACACGCCGCCACGCAGCACCGCCGTGACGAGGGCGAATCCGGCCCAGAGGAAGCGGGTCCGCAGCATTGGGTGCGCCTCAGTAACAATTTCCATCCGGGTCGCACAAGCCATGGCGGTCCACGGTGAAATTTCTATTGACAGCCGCGCAGCGGCGTTGGATGACCCGAAGCAGGTCCGGGCGTCTCGTACGGCGATCGTTCGCCCGACACAACACAACGAAAACAGGAGGGGTCCATGGTAAACAAAATGAAGGCCCTGCTCGTGGTGGGCGCATTCGCCGTCGTGGCGAGTGGCACGGCGCAGGCGCAAATTCCGACGAACGCGGGGTGCTCGAACGCGAAGATGAAGTGCGCGATCAACTACACGAAGGGCATTCTCGGGGTGCAGGCCAAGGCGGCCAAGACCGGCACAATCGAGGACTCGCTCAAGCTGCAGAAGGTCGTCGACAAGTACTCGGGACTCGCGACCTCCTGCATCGAGAAGGCTGATGCGAAGTACCTGGCGGCGTGTCCGTTCTCCGGCGACGGCGGGCTCAAGACCGAGATGGACGCGTTGATGGTGGGCCTGAAGGCGCAGCTCTACGTCTTGCCGGGGCCGACGAGCATCAACGGGTGCTACGCGGCGCAGACCAAGTGCGTGGCGAACCTGATCAAGGGCCTGATCGGCGCCGACTCGAAGGCGCTCAAGGGCGGTCTCTTCACGGACGCGGTCGCGCTCGACAAGGTCGTCTGCAAGTACGACGACAGCGCGTCCAACGCCGTGTCCTCGCCGACGAAGTGCCTCGGCCTGGGCAAGGGCTGCATGCAGAAGCTCGACGCGCCCGGGAAGGCGTGCACGATCACCGGCCTCTCGGGACAGTCGGCGTCGGTCCTGACGCAGACGACGAACTTCATCAACCAGTCGACCTGTGAGCAGTCGCCCACGGCGGCCACGTTCTCCATCGTTACCGTCGCGGGCTCCGGGACGTGCGGTACGACGAACGGTCCGACAAACCCGACGATCAACTGCGGCGATCTCATCATCGGCGGCGGCGCCGCGACCGTTCCTGCCGGCGCGACACCGGCGGGTACCCAAACGATCTTCAACCTGGCCGGCGGCAAGGACCGCGTCTGCCCGCGCTCGTCGGCGCAGACCGGCTCGAACCTCAACTGCTCGGACGTCGGCTGCTTCTTCGGCTCGCCGCTCCCGATCGCGAACGGCCCGCTCTCGACCTGCGTCGACAACACGTTCGTCGCCAAGGGTTACAGCGCAGTCGTACCGACGACCGGTGCATTCACGGGCGACGTCCTGCTCGGGTCGACCGTGGCCGTGACGGCCAATGCGGCCGAGCCGTGCCCGCAGTGCGTGGCTGGTTTCTGTGATTCCGCGGCGGCGAACGTGGGCGCGCCCTGCGTGGCGGGCGCGACGACGGGCGAGTCGCACGACTGCCTCCCGGCAGGCCCGTCCCTTCCGACCTTCGCCGTCAGCCTGAAGGGAATCACGACGGGGGTCTCCTCGAAGTCGGACGCGGGCGGCCTCTTCTGCCCGCTTCAGGCCAACGCCGGCGCATTCGGCGATCCGACGGTCACCAACATCACCGAGACGGGTACTGCCGGCGGCGACCTGACGGGTGGCTCCGTCGTTGGATCCAGGCTCGCCTCCGTATTCTGTATCCCTGCGACGGGTAACGTCCTGATCGACGGGTCGGCCGACCTGCCCGGTCCGGGCGCGACCTCGCTCGTCGTCGGCGCCCAGATCCTGTAATTTCCTCGAATCCACTGCAGCACGAAGCCCCCGGGCCGGATGGCCCGGGGGCTTCTTCTTTCCTGCCGAGGTAGTGAGGCGGAGCCAACCTACGAACCGGCCGCGAAATCTTCATTGACAGCCGAGCGCGAGCCGGGGATGCCGTTGCGAAGAGCCTGAGGGATCTCGCGCATGAGAATCGAGAGTTTGGAGAGGTCCATGGTGAACAAGGGGAAGGCCCTGCTCGCGGCCGCTGCGTTGGCCGTGACGGCAGCCGGCACGGTGCAGGCACAGATTCCGGCCAACGCGGGGTGCTCGAACGCCAAGATGAAGTGCGCGATCAACTACACGAAGGGCATTCTCGGCGTGCAGGCCAAGGCAGCGAAGGGCGGCGTCGCCGAGGATCCGCTCGGGATCCAGAAGATCACGAACAAGTACTCCGGCCTCGCGACCTCCTGCATCGAGAAGGCCGACGCGAAGTTCCTGGGGGCATGTCCGTTCGCGGGCGACGGCGGGCTCAAGGTCGAGATGGACGCGCTCATGGGCGGCCTCAAGACCCAGCTCTACGTCAACCCCACGCCGACGGGTGCGAACGCGTGCTTCGCGGCGCAGACGAAGTGTGTGGCGAACGCCATCAAGGGCCTCGTCGGCGCCGACTCGAAGGCGCTCAAGGGCGGTCTCTTCACGGACGCGGCCGCCCTCGACAAGGTCGTCTGCAAGTACGACGACAGCGCGTCCAACGCCGTGTCCTCGCCGACGAAGTGCCTCGGCCTGGGCAAAGGCTGCATGCAGAAGCTCGAGGCGCCCGGGAAGGCCTGCACGCTGACGGGCCTCGCGGGACAGTCGGCGTCGGTGCTGGACCAGACGACGGGCTTCATCAACCGGTCGACCTGTGAGCAGTCGCCCACGGCAGCGCAGTACGCCGTGACGACGGTCGCGGGCTTTGGCTCGTGCGGAACCACCAACGGCGCGACGAACCCGACCCTCAACTGCGGCGATCTCTACATCGGTGGCGGCCTCGGCACGACGCCGAACGGCGCCACGCCTGCCGGCACGACCACCAACTTCAACCTGGCCGGCGGCAAGGACCGCGTCTGCCCGCGCACGGCTGCGCAGACCGGCTCCAACCTCAACTGCTCTGACATCGGCTGCTTCTTCGGTTCACCGCTGCCGATCGTGAACGGTCCGTTGTCGACCTGCGTCGACAACACCTTCCTTGCCAAGGGCTACGGCGCCCTCGTGCCGTCGACCGGCGAGTTCAAAGGCGACATCCTCCTCGGATCGACGGTGGCCGTGACGGCCAACGCGGCCGAGCCGTGTCCGAAGTGCGTGGCCGGCGCGTGTGACTCGGCGGCCGCCAATTCCGGCGCGGCCTGCACCCCGGGCGCGACGACGGGCGAGTCGCACGACTGCCTGCCGGCGGGTCCGAGCCTGCCCACCTTCGCCGTCAGCCTCACCGGCACGACCACGGGAACGTCGTCGCTGAGCAACGGTAGCGGTCTCTTCTGTCCCTTGCAGGCCAACGCCGGTGCGTTCGGCGATCCGTCGGTCACCAACATCACCGAGACCGGCACTACCGGCGGCAACCTGACGACGGGTCCGGCCGTTCCGGCCACGCTCGCGTCGGTCTTCTGCATCCCGGCGACCGGCAACGTCCTCATCGACGGCGCGGCTGACCTGCCTGGTCCTGGCGCGACGTCGCTGGTCGTAAACGCGGACGTCCTCTAAGGAGCCTTCCATTTCCCCGTGCAGCACGAAGCCCCCGGGCCCGGCGGCCCGGGGGCTTCTCCTTTTTCGCCAGTCTCCCCCGATTTCCCGATCGACAGGTTCACCGAGGGCAAGGTGATGTGCGGTGGATTGTCCGAGGCAACTCACGCAACAGACATTCAAGGGCGACATCCTGCTCGGATCGACGGTGGCCGTGACGGCCAACGCGGCCGAGCCGTGCCCGAAGTGCATCGCCGGCGCGTGTGACTCGGCGGCGGCCAACGCCGGCGCAGGCTGCACGCCGGGCTCGACAACCAACGAATCGCACGACTGTCTGCCCGCCGGTCCGTCGCTGCCGCAGTTCGCGGTCAGCCTCGCCGGGATCACGACGGGAACCTCGTCGCTGACCAGCGGCAGCGGTCTCTTCTGTCCCTCGCAAACGAACGCCGGCGCGTTCGGTGACCCCGCCGTCACGAACATCACCGAGACGGGATCGCCCGCGGGGAACATCACGACCGCGGCCGGAGCGGCCACGCTCGCGTCGGTCTACTGCATCCCGGCGACCGGCAACGTCCTCATCGACGGCGCCGCGGACCTCCCTGGTCCGGGCGCAGTCTCGCTCCAGATCTCGGCAGACGTTCTGCCCTGATTCACCTCGCATCCTCCGCAGCGCGAAGCCCCCGGACCGCCCGGTCCGGGGGCTTCTTTTCGCGCGCGACACGGCAGATGCGGTTGACGTAGCCGGGGCCCGGCATGGTAACCCTCCTAGGTGGGCCCCTTGTCGGTATTCCAGGATCGCAGAAGTGTATGGTGGGCCGGCCTGTGGGGCTTTTCCCTGGCCGTCCTTCTGCTCGGGCCGTCCGCCGCGCGGGCCTGGCTCTTCCAGCTCCCCGGTACGACGCCCGGTAGCGCGCGGGCAGTCGCGATCGACCCCCAGGGCGAGGTCGTGGCGGCCGGCGACTACGGCTATACGACATTCCCCGTCTTCATGGTCGCGCGGATCAACCCCCAGACCGGCCAGTCGGACAGCTTCTACTTCCCGAACTTCAACGGCGAGGGGCACGCGAACGCCCTCGTCATGCGCGGCTCGAACGCGATCGCGGTCGGCGAGCTGAACGGCGCCGGCCCGGACTTCGCGGTCACGTGCTCCGATTCCCAGGGCGGCGAGGTCTGGTCCAGGCGGTTCAACGACGACAGCTCGGTCTGCGGCGCCGACGTCGCGTACGGGGTCGCCCTCGACTCCGAGAACCGCGTGATCGCGGTGGGCAAGTTCACGCACGACACCGACACGGGCGAGGCGACCGGTTTCGCCGTCATGCAGCTCGCCAGCGATACCGGAGACCCTCTTTGGAGCCGCGAGATCGACGACGGCGTTGCGCGCGCGGTCGTGACCGACGGCACCGAGTCCTACACTGCCGGACAGATCGGTGGCCAGTTCGCGGTCGTCAAGTACGACGTCGACGGGAACGAGCTCTGGCGACAGGACACGCTCGGTGCCGGCGAGGCGCTCGCGATCATCTTCGATGCCGAGCTGGGCGTCGTCTACGCAGCGGGGCAGCTGAACGGCGCGTTCGCCGTCGTGAAGCTCGACGGCGGTGACGGCGATCCCATGTGGCAATCGCCCGCGGGGACGATCCCGAACGGCACGGCCCGCGCCCTGACGCTCCTGTCGGACTTCGACGTCGTCGCCACGGGCGAGATCGGCACCGGAGACCAGCGGCAGTTCGTCACGGTGCGCTTCGCCGAGAGCGACGCCGAAGAAGGCTGGCGGGAGACCTCCGACGTCCCGCTCCCCGCCGCGGGGTACGGCGTCGCGCACGACGACCTCGACGACATCGCGGCGGTCGGCACGGCCGCGTGGGACACGGGTCCCGCCAGCTTCCACGCGGAATCGCGCTTCGGCGCCGACGGCGCGGTCCTGTGGGGCACGGGGATCCTCAGCGACGACAAGGAGACGCGCGCGCTCTCGGTCCTGTTCGACCAGGACGGCGACGTGGTGATCGGCGGGCAGCTCGCGGTCTTCGGATTGCCCCCGGGCTTTGTCGTCCAGAAGCTCGACGGAGCGACGGGCGACGACTTCCAGCCGCTGTGCGGCGACGGTGAGGTCGATCCGGGCGAGGACTGCGACGACGGCAACAACTTCGACGGCGACTGCTGCTCGTCGACGTGCACCTTCGAGGCGGTCGGCTCCTCCTGCGAGAGCGACGGCAACGACTGCACCGACGACGCCTGCGACGGTCAGGGCACCTGCGAGCACCAGGACGTCGCCGACTTCACCCCCTGCGACGACGGCAACGAATGCACCACCGGCGACCAGTGCGTGACCGGCTTCTGCGAGGCGTCGATGGTCGCGGACTTCGGCACGCCGTGCAACCTGGATTTCAACCCGTGCACCACCGACGTCTGCAACGGCGACGGCGGGTGCGTGGCGACGGCGAACACGAATCCCTGCGACGACTTCAACCCGTGCACGACGGCCGACGCCTGCGCTCCCGGCCAATGTTCGAACGCGGACGTCTTCTGTCTCACGGACCAAGATTGCGGCAGCGGTGGCGTCTGCATCGGGGCCGGCACGTGCCGGGGGACGCCGACGCCCGACGCCACCTGCGACGACGGCAACGACTGCACGGCGAACGATTCGTGCGCGACGGGCTTCTGCCGCGGGACGCCGACGCCCGGCATCCCGTGCTTCAGCGACTTCCGCCCGTGCACCGACGACGTGTGCGGGCCGCAGGGCTTCTGTACCCATCCGCCCAACGACTCCCTGCCGTGCGACGATTCGAACGCGTGCACGACGGCCGACCACTGCGAGAACGGCAACTGCGTGGGCACCCCGGGCACGAGCAGCAGCACGACGACCAGTCCGCCGACCACGACCACCACGTCCACCTCGACCAGCACGACCACTTCTTCGACGACCACGAGCAGCAGCACCTCGACCTCGACCTCGTCGACGACCAGCACGTCGTCGCCCGTGCCCACGACGACCTCGACGAGCACGTCGACCACCACCAGCACGTCCACGTCGACGACCAGCACCTCCACGTCGACCAGCACGTCGACCTCGAGCACCACCACGACGTCCACCTCGACCTCGACCAGCACCTCCACGTCGACGTCCTCGACCACGACGACGTCCACCAGCACGACCACCACGACGACGGCGCCCGGCTGCGCCGACGGCACGCGCGAGGGTCTGACCGACGTGGGCGACTTCCCCGACATCGCCGCCTGCGAGGGCGAGTGGGACGGCCACGTCTCGAACGGCGCCATCTTGTGCCAGGAGGGCTGGCGCGTCTGCACCCCCGACGACATGGCGATCCTCAAGACGGTCAGCTTCGAGGATGCGACGGGCTTCCCGGGTTGCTTCGCCTACGACGCGAGCGAGGACAACAACACCTGCGGTCCCTGCACCGGTGTGGACGGCGCCGACGACATGGCCGGCATGGGCACGTACTGCCAGTACAACGACAGCGAGGCGTCCGGCAGCTGCATCGGCAGCGGCCGCGTCGACGCCACCTGCTGCGGGGACTCCCAGTCGGGGACTGCGTGCCAGTTCAAGCCGAAGCTGACGACGGGCGTCGTGTGCTGCCTGCCCGAGGAGGCGACGACGACCACGACCACCACGACCGCGCCGCCGACCACGACCACGACGCTCCCCGCATGCACGAGCTCGGACGAGTGCGACGACGGCGATCCCTGCAACGGGGTCGAGGCCTGCGTGGGCGGCCGCTGCTCCGGCTCCCAGCCGCGCGGCGTCGACGGGCCGACGTGCGACCCCGCCGATCCGATCGCGGTCGTCACGACCTTCCGTGGCGACGGCGTCGCGCTCTGCAACACGCGCCTGCGCTCGGTCGAAACGACGCTCGGCGTCGGCGACCAGCCGTGGGGCGTCGCGTGGCAGGCCGACGGCAAGCGCGTCTTCATCACCAACCGCGGCAGCCGCAGCGTGTCGGTGGTCGACATGGTCTCCCGGACCGTCGTCGCCACCATCCAGGTCGCCTCGCAGCCGCTCGGGATCGCGGCGCATCCGTTCCTGCCGCGGATCTACGTGGCATCCTACGACACCGATTCACTCGACGTGATCGACACGTCGTCGCTCACCGTGGTCGACTCCATCGCGGTGGGTGACGGGCCGGCCGGCGTCGCCGTACACCCGGCGGGCGGGCAGGTCTACGTCGCGAACTACATCGGCGGCACCGTGTCCGTGGTCGACGTCGCGAGCGGCCACGTGACGGCGACGGTCACCACGCCGGACCTCCCCGTCGGCGTGGCCGTGCACCCAGCCGGCACGAAGGTCTACGTCGCGTGCTTCAAGGGACGGCAGCTCGGCGTCATCGGGACGGTCAGCAACACGATGCTCGGTACCGTGCGCGTCGGGCGCCGGCCGATCGGAGTCGCGTTCGATCCAGCCGGTTCGCGGGCCTACGTGACCAACAGCGGCGACGACACGATCACCGTGATCGACGCCGCCGCCGACCGCGTGATCTCGAAGGTGGACGTGGGCTCGTTCCCGCTCGGCATCGCCGTCGTCGACGGTGGTGCGGTGTGGGTGGCCAGCGGCCAGGCCAACGCCATGACCGTGATCCCCGGCTCGGGGAGCACCGCGACGGTGCCGATCGCGAACACGCCGGTCGCCATCGGCGACTTCGTGGGCACGCCGCCCGACAATTGCCCGCGCCCGCCGCTCCCCTGCGACGATGCGAACCCGTTCACGGGCGATGGGTGCCAGCCGGGCAAGGGTTGCGAGCAGAGCGAGATCGAGGGCGTCCAGGGCGTGCAGGCCGGCGTCACCGCGATGCAGACCATCGTGCAGGATCCGGACACGACCGAAGATCCGCTCGTGGCGCAGGTGCGCGATGCGCTGCCCGGGCTCGAGAGCGCCATCGAGGCGGCGCAGACGGGCGGCGATCGCACGGCGATCCGCCTCGTGCGCCGCACCTTGAAGCCCGTCCTGCTGGCGCTCGAGAGCGCGCGCCGCAAGGGAACGCTCGGGGACAGCGGATTGCGGCTCCTCGACATCGCACGGGAGGCGAAGCAGCAGGTGAAGAAGCTTGCGCGCAATGGAGGGCGTTAGATGCAGGCGGACATCGTCCTCAGGGGCGGGACGGTCGTAGACGGCAGTGGCGCCGCGGCGGCGAAGGCCGACGTGGCGATTCGGGGTGATCGCATCGTCGCAGTGGGCGCGTACGACGGCCCGGCGCGCGAGGTGATCGACGCGCGCGGCAAGATCGTCACGCCCGGCTTCGTCGACGTCCACACCCACCTGGATGCGCAGCTCACCTGGGACCCGCTCGGCGCGCCCGCGTGCTGGCACGGGATCACGTCGGTCGTGGTCGGGAACTGCGGCGTCGGCTTCGCGCCGTGCAAGCCCGCCGATCGCGACTACCTGATGTTCCTCATGGAAGGAGTCGAGGACATCCCGCGCGCCGCCATCGCGGCCGGCATGAAGTGGACGTGGGAGAGCTTCGGCGAGTACCTGCGGGCGCTCGGGACGGGCGGCCTCGGGCTCAACGTGGGCGCATACGTCGGGCACGCGCCGCTGCGCGTGTATGCGATGGGCGAACGCGGCGTGGTCGACACGCCGCCCAGCGAGTCCGAGCTCGCGACCATGCAGGCCGCCGTCGACGAGGCGATCGCGTCGGGTGCGCTCGGCATCTCGAGCGGTCGCACGACGATGCACCGCACGCCGGCCGGCGACGCCGTGCCCGGCACGTTCGCCGACGAGCGCGAGGTGATGGCGCTCGTGGAGCCGCTGCGACGCCGGGGCGCCGGGATCTTCCAGATGGTGCCGTACGGCGCCGCGGGCGAAGCGGCCGAGGGTTTCGCACGCGATCTCCCGCTCCTGGTCGAGGTGGCGCGCCGGACCGGGCGGCCGGTCTCGGTGGCGCTGACGCAGGCGCGCCAGTATCCGGACGAGTGGCGTGATTCGCTCGCGCGCATCGAGCGCGCGGCGGGACCCGAGGTGCGCATCGTGCCGCAGGTGGCGCCGCGCTCGATCGGTCTCATGCTCGGCTTCGGCGGCCTCCTCTCGCCGCTGCTGCTCTTCCCTGCGGCCGGCGACCTGCTCGACAAGTCGGAGGACGAGGTCCGGGCGGCTCTGCGCGACGCCGGCCTCCGCCGGCGTCTGGCCGAGAGCCTCGACCCGTCGGGCGAGATCATGGCCGGCATGGCGACGCTCGATCGCGTCTATCCGCTGACGGAGGCGGGTGTGGCGTCCTACGAGACGACGCCCGAGCGGAGCGTCACCGGCATCGCCGCGCGTCGCGGCGTCCTGCCGGGCGAGGTGCTGCTCGACGAGATGGTCGCCTCGGAGCTCCGCCGGCTCTTCATGATCGCGCTCTACAACTTCGACATGGACGCGGCGCGCGCGATGCTCGCGCACCCGATGAGCGTCCCCGGCCTCGGCGACGCGGGCGCGCACACGAGCCAGACGTGCGACGTGGGCGTCCCGACCTTCATGCTCGCGTACTGGGTGCGCACGCGCGGCGCCATGACGCTCGAGTCCGCGGTGCGCAAGCTCACCGCCGCCCCGGCGGCCGCGTGGGACATCCCCGAGCGCGGCCTCGTGCGCGAGGGGTGGTACGCAGACCTGAACGTCATCGATCTCGACCGTCTGGATCTCGGCATGGCG
This sequence comes from Candidatus Eisenbacteria bacterium, assembly GCA_035577985.1. Lineage (NCBI taxonomy): Bacteria > Candidatus Eiseniibacteriota > Candidatus Eiseniibacteriota bacterium. The sequence goes on along the minus strand of DATJZY010000120.1, from coordinate 36,009 downwards.
CAGGTCCGGCACGACCTCCCGACCGGGGCGACGAACCTCTCGCAGCGCGCCTCGGGGTTCGTCGCGACGATCGTGAACGGGCAGGTGCTCATGCGGGACGGCGAGCACACGGGCGCGCTCCCGGGTCGCGTGCTCCGCAACGCCGCGGCGGCGTCGTGAGCTGCACCAGCCTCGTGCTCGCGTTTCCGCTGCCTCACCGACGGCAGCAAGCCGACCGGTAGGAACTTCTTCGTCTTCAACAAGAGCAAGAAGAAGGAACGCGCGGCAGTCGCGATGACCGAGTCGGGCGACGTGTCCCGGGGCTATCCCGTGGGCACGCTGCTCCAGCTCTTCCCGTTCGAGGCGATGCTGAAGCGCAAGCCCGGCTTCAACCCCGACGGCGACGACTGGGAGTTCTTCCAGCTCGCGGTCGAGCCGAAGAAGAACGGCAGGTACCGCACGCGGATCGTGAGTCGCGGCAAGAGCGACGTCGCGAACGGGGCGGGATCGTGTCAGGGGTGTCATGTGCGGCTCGCACACGACCACGACCTCGTGTGCGAGTTCGTCATCGGCGCGGCGGGGCTGGGTCTCACCGACGCCCAGATCGCCGCTGCCCAGGCGGCCGACCCCCGCTGCAAGAAGTAGCTCAGCCGCCGTCGCGCGCCCACGCGAGGGCGTTCTCGAGGCGATCGTCGCCCCAGAAGACCTCGTCGCGCGTGACGAACGTCGGCGCGCCGAAGATTCCGAGCGTGATCGCACGCTCGGTCTGGACGCGCAGCGCGTCTTTCGCCTCGCCCGACTGTGCGAGCTCGACGAGCGCAGCGCCGGGCTGACCGATGGCGTCGAGGATCGCCCGCACGGTCTCGGCCGCACCGATGTCGCGGTCCTCGGCGAAGTTCGCGTGGTAGACGGCGCGCACGAAGGCCGGGCACCAGGGTTCGCCCGCCTTCACCGCGGCGATGCGAGCGGCGACGAGGCTGCCGCGCGGGAACTGCGATGGCCGCCGCATCGGCAGGCCGTAGCGCGCGCACTGGCGTTCCATGTCGCGCCACATGTACCGCCCCTTCGCCGGATAGATGTTGAACGGCGAATCGTTCCAACCCTGGCTCTTGAAGATGGGACCCAGGAGGAAGGGCCGCCACACGACCGGCACGCCGGCGTCGGCGGCGACGCGCTCGATCCGGCCCGCCGCGAGGTAGGAGTAGGTGCTCGCGAACTCGAACCAGAACTCGAGGGGCGCCGGCATGCGTCCCCCGCCTATGCCGCCGGCGGGGCGGTCGCAATCCCGGCAAAGACGGGCTGGCACGGGGTGGGGTAGGAAGGATGCGTGAGCGACACCCTCGAGCGGATCCAGCGCGCGATCGACTTCGTCGAGGCGCACCTGTTCGAGGACCTGCCCCTCACGGCGATCGCCGCACGCGCCGACGCATCGCCCTGGCATTTCCACCGGACGTTCTCCGCCGTCACGGGCGAGACGCCCGCGACCTACGTCTGGAAGCGGCGGCTCTCCGAGATCTGCCGGCGGCTCGTCGAGACGCGCGAGCCGCTGGTCGAGGTGGCGCTCGACTGCGGGTTCGAATCGCAGGCCACCTTCACGCGCGCGTTCACACGGTACGTCGGCGTGGCGCCCGGGCGCTTCCGGCGCACGCAGCCGCACCTGTTGCCCGCCTATCGCTATCCCCCACTCGACCTGGCGGCGCTCGCCGAGCGCCAGCGACGGATGGAGTTCATGGAGCCACGGATCGTCCGCAAGCCCGCGTTCATCGTCGTCGGCATGGCCGATCGCTTCACGCCGACCTCGCCCCGGATCCCCGAGCTGTGGGGCCGGTTCGCGCCGCGCATCCACGAGGTGCCGCACCGGCGCGGACTCCACACGCTCGGCGTGTGCATCGGCGCCGAGCCCGCGACCGTCGAGGAGGCGGGGTTCACCTATCTCGCCGGCGTCGAGGTGGAGCGTGCGGGCGACGTGCCCGAGGGAATGATCGTCGTCACCGTCCCCGAGAATGCCTACGCGGTTCTGACGCACACGGGGCACCTCTCGCGCCTTCCCGACACGGTGAAGCACGTCTGGGGACGATGGCTGCCGGCGTCGCCGTACCGTCACGTGCCCGCGCCGGACTTCGAATACTACGACCCGGCGCGTTGGGATCCGGGAACGGGCGAGGGCGAGGTCGATCTGTACGTCCCGATCGCGGACGCATGAGGAGACGGGCGATGGCACAGGACGTCGATGCGTATCGCACCCAGAGCCGATGGTCCGATCCCGGTCGCTGGGCGCCGCGCCTCGCGGAGATCCCGCCCGACCCGGCGGCGATCGTGCGCGCCGTCTCGGGCATCCTGCTGCACCCCTTCATGGCGCCGCTTCGCGGCATCGCGATTCCTCCTGCCGCCACGCACGATCGCGAGCTGCGCTCGGTCGAGGCGATTCTCGACCGCGTTTGCGCGCGCGATCCCCGCGGGCTCGCCGTCGAGCGGGCGCCGGAGGATCGCGGCTTCTGCGTTTGCGCCGGACGCCGACGGGCAGCCACGCGAGATCGCGGTGTGATCCTAGCGTTGCAGGGCGCGCGTGTACCCCTCGAGCTCACGCGTCCACCAGACGCCGGTGTCGCGGCGCGTGCGCCAGTCGCTGAAGCGATAGCGGTACACCGCGACGCGCACCTGCTCGGGCGGCGCGTCGGGGAAGGGATTCGTCGCGAAGAGCGAAGCGACCGCGTCCGGATCGTGCAACAGGCGGTCCAGGAGCGCGTCGAAGTACGGCGCGCCGCGGCGGCCGAGCAGGAGGAACCAGAGCTGGAAGTCGACACGCGGCTGGTGCGGCGCCACGAACGGCGGGGCGCGCCCCGGATCCCCGGGCTTGTAGTCGAACTCGTACGGCAGCCACGTGACGCCGTCGCTCGAGCCCTCGATCACCGGCTCGCGACGCACGAGCGTCATCGAGGCGAAGAGGTGGTACGCGTTGATCGAGCGATAATCGTTCATGACGTCTTCGATCGGTGCGACGGCGCGCGCGAGCCCGGGTAGCTGCAGGAAGGGAAGGAACGGGATGAGGGTCAAGGGCACGAGGACGAGCACCGCCGCCCCGAGGCCCACGTCGGCGACGACCGATCGCTCGCGCGCGACGACCTCCTGCCGGCCAAAATCGTGGTCGTCGAGCGCCCACAGGCAGAGCGCGGCCGAGAGATAGTTGAAGAAGCCGTAGTTCGCGGTGAGGATCACGAACACCTGGAAGCCGAGCATCGCGAGGACCGCCATGCGGCGCACCAGGCGCGGTCCCCAGATGCAGAGCGGTGCTCCGATCTCCACCACCATCGTCGCGGCGCTGGACGCGCGATGCATCCAGAGCGGGAGCTGATGCATCCACCACCCGACCCAGGTCGGGAGCGGCGCGGTCTCGTAGTACGTCGCCATCGCCGTGAGATCGCGCCAGGTGGGATCGCCGGCGAGGAGCTTCGCGGCGCCCGACTCCACCATCAGGCGGAAGAGCAGGCACTGCATCAGGAAGACGCCGATCGGGTGGGGCGGCGGCGCGGCGCGGGGACGGAGCCCCCCGGGAGTCACGAACAGCGTGAAGAAGGCGGTCTCGAGCAGCAGGTTGTCCCACTGGAACCAGAGGAAGTCCTGCCCGACGCTGACGAACGAGAGGTAGAGGATCCAGCACGCGACCAGACACCAGCGCGGCGCCACCAGGAAGACGAGCCCGAGCGAGAGCACGATCCCCGCCGCCGCCGCCCCGACCAGCGCCCCGTCGGTGCACCAGAAGCGGAAGAGCGTCGGTCCCATCGCCTCGGCGACCGGGCAGGCCGGCAGGAGGCCATGCGCACCCCACAGGACGCGTGCCTGCACGCCGAGCGACGCGAACGCGACGGCGAGGATGACGCCGAACAGGCGGAGGAAGAGGTTACGAACGTAGGCTCGGGGCGCGCTCACGTCCCACGCGGCAGCCCCAGCACCTGCATCGCGATGATGCCGCGCATGATCTCCGAGGTGCCCGACGCGATGCTCGCCGCCCGCGCGCCGAGGTACGAGCGCTGGAGCAGGGCGGGCCCGCCGTCGTCGGCGTCGTAGACGAGGCCCTCGGCGCCGAGGATCTCCATGCCGATCTGGGGCATCATCTGCGTGAGCTCGGTCCAGTGCAGCTTGATGATCGCCGACTCGGGCCCGGGAAAGCCGAAACGCATGAGCTTGTCGAGCGTGCGCTGGCAGGTCATGCGGAAGGTCTCGGTGCCGAGGTACGCCTTGGCGAGCTGCTGGCGGAGGATCGGATCGCGTCCGGCACCGCGCGCGCGTGCGAAATCGAGGAGCTTGTCGCGCTGCTCCTTCAAGAGGATCTGCATCCCGACCACGTAGAGGATGCCGCGCTCGTTCTGGAGCGCCGAGGTGGCGATCTGCCAGCCTTCGTGCAGCCCGCCCAGCAGGTTCTCCTTCGGCACGCGAACGTTCTCGAAGAACACCTCGTTGAAGTCGGCCTCACCGGTGATCTGGCGCAGAGGCCGCACCGTCACGCCCGGGGTCTTCATGTCGACGAGCAGGCACGAGACACCCTTCGCGCGCTTCGTCCCGGGATCGGTGCGCGCGAGCAGCATGCACCAGTCGGCGTGGTGCGCGAGCGTCGTCCAGACCTTCTGCCCGTTCACGACGAAATGATCGCCCTCGAGCGAGGCCTGCGTGCGGAGCGACGCCAGGTCGGACCCGGCTCCCGGCTCCGAGAAGCCGAAGCACCACAGGTCGTCGCACGCGAGGATGCGCGGCAGGAAACGACGCTTCTGCTCCTCGGTGCCGTACGCGATGATCGGTGGGCCGGCGATGCCGATGCCGAGGTTGCCGATCACCTCGGGCGCCTGCGCGCGTGCCATCTCCTCGACGTAGACGATCTGCTGAGGGATGCTCGCGCCGCGGCCGCCCGCCTCCTCGGGCCAGTTGATGGCGACCCAGCGGTTCTCGGCGAGCTTTCGCTGCCAGGCTCGCAGGCGCTTCACGCGCTCGGGCTCGGGGAGCTTCTCAGCCGCGTCCGGGTGGAGGTCGCGGGGAACGTTGGTGTCGAGCCAGGCGCGCAGCTCGGCCCGGAAGGCGTCGATGTCGGCCATGATGCCCCTGGCGATAGCAAGGACGCGCGCGTCAATCGAGCCGTGACCCGGTGGTTGCGGGCAGGCGGGCGTCCGCGATACCTCCACCCCGCCGTGACACCCCCCGTCTCGCCCCTGCTCACGACGCATTCGGAGCTGGTGGCCCTGGTGAGGGCCATCCGAGCAGGAGGGCGGCTCGCGCTCGACACCGAGTTCGTGTGGGAGCGGACGTACCGGCCGGAGCTGGGGGTCATCCAGATCGCGACCGACTCGACGGTCGCCGTCATCGACACCGTCGCGCTGAAGGATCTCTCGGCGCTGTTTCCGGTGCTGCAGGATCCGGCGATCCCGGTCGTGCTCCACGGCGGCGGTCAGGACCTGGAGATCCTGGCCGTCCTCATGGGTACGCCCATGCGCGGTGTCGTCGACACGCAGGTGGAAGCCGCGTTCCTCGGCTACGGCCTGCAGGTGGGGCTGTCGGCACTCCTCGAGCGCGTGCTGAAGGTCCGCATCCGCAAGGACCAGACGTACACCGACTGGATCCGCCGCCCGCTCAAGCCCGAGCAGGTCGTCTACGCCGAGCAGGACGTCGTGCACCTCCTCGCGATGCACGACCAGCTCCGCGTCGAGCTGCAGCGCCGCGACCGGCTCGCCTGGGTCGAGGAGGAGCTGCGCGACCTCGAAGATCCCGCGCGGTGGGCCCCCGAGCCCGACGAGGAGCTGTATCGCGGCGTCAAGTCCTGGCAGCGCCTCGACGCGCGCGAGCTGGCGGTCCTGCGCAGCATCGCCGCCTGGCGCGAGCGCGCCGCGCGCCGCGCCAACATCCGGCCGAACTTCATCTGCAACGACGTCGTGCTGACGACGCTCGCGGCGCGCCCGGCCGAGACCGTCGACGAGCTGCGCGGCGTGCGCGGGCTCTCGCCAGGCACCGTCGATCGCCACGGCAAGGGGCTCCTCGCGGCCATCAAGGAAGGCGTCGCGTGCCCGCGCGACCAATGGCCCGAGCCGCCGGTGCGGCAGCGGCGTCACGCGCCGCCGTCGGGACTGATCGCCCTCCTGCGCGCGTCCGTCCAGGCGGTCGCTGACCGCGAGGAGATCGCCCCCGAGGTGATCGCGAGCGCGCGCGACATCGAGGGCCTGGTCGAGCTCTCGACCACCAAGTCACGCAACGGCGATGCCGAAGCCGAGAACCGCCTGCTCCACGGCTGGCGCCGGCGGCTCACGGGCGAGACCCTCCTCCAGATCGCGCGCGGCGAGCTGTGGATCCGCTACGATCCCGAGCGGCGCGAAGTGGTGGGCGAGCCGCGGACGCCGACGGACCGATAGACGTCCCCCACACTCAGCCGGCATTGACGGCGCGTGCCGCGCGAATCATCTCGGCGCGTGTCCTGGCCTCGGCGACGGAGCGGCGTGCCGCCTCCGTCGCGCTGTAGAGCTCGAGCGCCTCGTCTTCGTCACCGTCGATCGGCGCGATGGCGACGTCCGTGTAGCGTCGCGTCGACACGTCACGCTCGAGGCGCCGGCGCAGCCGACCGAGCCGCCAGAGGAACCACAGACCGGGCCCGTACGTCGTGACGATCTCCCACGTCCGCCGAGGGTAGAACACGAATGGAGTCTCGCGGGGCAGGCCGGGGCGGCGCTGGGTGCGGACCTTGCGCCGGACCACGCCGCTCTGCAGCGGGTGCACTCGCTCGTACAGGTGGCTGCCCAGGAAATAGAAGAGCATCGCCGACAGGCGCTGACTCCCGACGCCGGTCGCAATGGCCCGCTTGAGCAGCGTCTCCATGTGCTCCCACGAGTAGTAGAGGGACCAGGCCCGGTCATAGATGGACTGCCAGGCCGCGCGGCTCATGCGGGGATGGTCGGTCGTGACGTGCTCGAGGTCGTAGGCGTTCATGTCCTCGTCCATCGCGACGCTCTTCAGGTGCAGGTCCTTGTGGTCCTGCGATCCCGGAAGCGGGGTGAGGATGAAGAACTCGAGGATGTCGATGGGCAGCTCGCGCTGGATGATGGCGATGTCGCGCGCGATGCTGTCCGGTGTGTCCTCGGGGAAGCCGAGGATGTATCCCGCATACGTGAGCACGCCCGCGGTACGCCACGCCTGCAACATCCGGCGGTACTCCGTGATGCGGTTCTGGCCCTTCGAGGCTCCTTTCAGACTCGCGGGATTGATGCTCTCGAGGCCGATGAAGACCCGCTTGCACCCTGCGTGCATTGCCTTTTCGACGAAGTTCGGAAGCCGATGGCAGAGCGTGTCGACCTGGATCGTGAGGTGCACGCGAAAACCGTGCGTCTCGCGCAGCTCGGCGACCCGGTCGAAGATCGCCTCTCAGCTCCGATTGCGCGCGAAGTTGTCGTCGGTGATGAAGAACTGGTGCACGCCCTGCGACGCGTTGGCGCGGATCAGCTGCTCCACGTCGTCCGCATCACGGTATCGCGACTTGCGTCCCTGGACGTTGATGATGGTGCAGAAGCTGCAAGTGAAGGGGCAGCCACGCCCGGCGTCGAAGCTGCCGAGGGTGCCGACGTAGCGGCGCGCGAGGCGAGCGGGCAAGAACGGGATGGGTTGTCCCGTGAGGTGCGGAAGGTCTTGCAAGTGGTTGTAGAGAGGCTCGAGCCGCCGCTCGTGTGCGGCGCGCACCAGCGCCTCCAGCCGCCCCTCGGCCTCGCCGGCGAACAAGGTGATGCCGAGCGTTTGCGCCTCGGCGAGATCGGAGGGGACCTCGGGGAGCATTGCCAGGCTGCCGCTCACGTGGAAGCCCCCGATGGCCACCTGGATGCCGGCGGCGCGCAGGGGTCGCGCGATGTCGAGCGCCCTGGGGAACTGGTTCGTCTGCACGCCGACCAGGCAGACGAGCCCACCGCCGCCGTTTCTCCGCAAGCGGCGAACGAGCCGTCGCAGCGGGAGCACCCGGTTCGTCTCGTCGAAGGCCTCCACCTCGATGTCGACCTCGTCGCCGAGCACCTTCCGAGCTTGGAGGTCGAGCATCAGACCATAGACGCTCGAGAGCGAGTTCGACGGAATCCAGCCGCGCAGCCACTGGATCACGTACCCCTGATCGTCGTAGTGCGACGGCTTGATCAGCGCGACGAGGAACCGCTCGCGGGCCATGGGGCCTCTTGCCACACATGGCCAGGTCCGTCACCTCGGAGCCCCCGAGGAGGGACGCTACTCGGCCGGCGTCACCTTGACGATGAGCGTCTTCCCCTCCCGCACCCGATCGGCGCGCGGCCGGAAGAATCCCATCCACGAGATCCAGTACTTCTGGTCGTAGACGGGGGCCATCTTGTCGGCGATGGCCGGGTCGTGGACGATCTCGCCCTTGCCGACGAAATGAGGGCCGTTCTCGGCCCCGACCCAGACGAGGACGGGGCTTCCGTGCTCGATCCGCGTCGCCTTGTGGGTGCCGGGCGCGGTCGTGAAGTAGACGGCGTCGCCGTCGAACATGAACCAGATGGGAGCGACGGAGCTCTGCGTGCCGTCCTTCCGTTTCGTGGCCACGTAGAGGTTCTTCGACGTCTTCAGGGCCTCGACGACGTCCGGCGGGAAGCTCGCGGCGCCGCCGACGGCCGCGAGGGCGAGGACGCAGACGGTGGCGAGGGCGACACTCCACATCGGGCGCCTCCTTGGCAGCATTGGTGGACGAGCCAGAGCAGGGCCCCGGGGGCGAGTCAACGCTCCCTGGTGCGCGCATGCATGCCACGGGGCGGCGTGATATGGGCTCGCCGTGGCAACTAGGAAACGATCCACGACACCAAGGAAAAGATCCACCGGCCGAAAGGCCCCAACCCCCACCAGCCAGGACCCAGAGTTCCTGCTCGAGCCCGCCCAGGAGACGGCGATCGTCGAGGCGGAGGCCGAGACGCTACCCGACCCGGTGGTGACGGTCGTCCCGGAGCCGGCGTTCGCCGCCCGGGTGCTGCCGCCCCCGCCGCCGCGGCCCCTTCCCGACCAGCGTCGCGGCATCTTCCTCGACGTCGAGAACACGAGCCGCCCGGAGGACATCGAAACCGTGCTCCGGCACCTCATGATCGACCGCATCGGCATCGACACCGACTTCACCGCGGTCGGGAACTGGCGGGTGATCGGTCACGAGACGGCGCGGCTGCTCGCGCAGACCGGTGCCCACCTCGTGCACAGCGCGCCCTCGGTCGGCGTGCGCGACTGGAGCGATCTCCGCATCGCCGTCGCCGCCGGCGTCTGGCTCGCGGGTGCGCGTCCCGGCGACATGATCGACGTGGTCTCGGACGACCAGGCATTCGACGCGGTCGGTGACGTGGCCGCGAGCCTCGGCGTTCAGTATCGCCGGCTCTCGTATCGCTCGCTCACCGGGCACGTCGTCGCCGAGCGCATGGAGGGGGCGCCCGCCGAGTCGCGCTCGCGCGGCCGGCGCGGGCGCGGCGGACGCGGACGGCGTGGCGGACGGCAGCAGGAGCCGGCGCGGCATCGCCCGTATCCGCAGCCGGTCCGCCCGCACGCCCCGGCGGCCGTCCACCATCACGCGCCCGCGGCCGAGGTCGTCGACGCCGAAGCCCACACGGCGCCGCACGACGAGCTCATCGACGTCGTGCGCGACCTCATGGTGGGCTCGCCCGGCGGCGTCACGCTCGACCAGCTCTCGAACGGGCTCCGCTCCCGCGGCTTCCGGCGCACGCCGGGGTCGCCGAGGCTCATCACCCGCCTGAAGCGCATCAAGGAGCTCGACGTCAGCCGCAACGGCATGATCCGCCTCGTCGACGGGCCCGCCACGGAGCACGTGGCCCCGGCCCGCGCGACGGCGATCGATCCCGACGAATTCGAAGCCGACATGGAATCCGAGATGGAGGAGCGCGGCGTGGCCGCCGTCGCCGACGAGGCGGCGCCCGACACGAACGGCGCGCCCGCTGCGCCGAGCGGCGAAGGAGGGCGCCGGCGACGGCGCCGTCGTGGCGGCCGGCGCCGTCGCGGACGTCGTGGCAACGGCGGAGGCGCCGCCAACGCGCCGGGCGAGGGCCCGGTCGAAGTCGTCGCGGCGGCCGCGCCGGCTGCGCTCGAGACCTGATCGCGCTCAGGCCATCCCGAGGCGCTCGCGCCCCTCGGGCGAGATCATCTGCGGCGTCCACGGGGGATCCCACACGATCTCGACGTTCGCGTCGGTCACGCCCGGCAGCGCCAGGATCTTGTGGCGCGCGTCGGCGGCGATCGACGTGCCCATGCCGCAGCCCTGCGCCGTGAGCGTCATCTGGACGTCGACGCGGCTGCCGTCGCCCTCTGGGCTGATGCGCATGTCGTACACGAGGCCGAGGTCGACGATGTTCACCGGGATCTCGGGGTCGAAGCACGTCTTCAGCATGCTCCACACCTGGCTCTCGAGGCTGCCGCTCTCGGCCGTGGCCGTCGCCACCGGATCGGGCAGGGGTTCCTTCCCGATCGCGTCGGCGTCGCGCCCGGCGATCCGGAAGAGCCCGCCATAGGCCGGCGCCTGCACCGTGTAGGAGCCGCCGAGCGACTGCATGAGGTAGACCTCGGTGCCCTTCTCGAGCGTGACCGCGGTGCCGATCGGAATCTGTACGGCCTCGCAGTCTCTGCCGAGCTCGATCCGTTCCATTGCCATGACGTTCCATACATCTGCCCTTCGCGCGGCTCGTGCAAGGCGGCGTTCGGTGCGTGGTGGCGGCGACCGGCGGCGCGGGCGGCCCGGCGGGGCGAGGCGTTCGCTCGCGGTCCTCGGGCCACGCGCGCCTCGTGGGCCGCGACGTCACACCCGCCAACCGAAGCGCGCGCAGGGCCCTGCGGGCTCGCTCACGCCTCGCCCCGCCGGGCCGCTCGCGCCGCTCGCTTCGCATCGCACGGCACTGCACGTGCGTCCTTGACGCGGTCTCGGGCGGGATTCTACAAACCGCAGTTCCCATGGATTTCGAGCTGACGGACGAGCAGAAGCTGCTGCGCGATACGGCGCGGCGGTTTCTCGAGCGGGAGGTGGCGCCGCGGGTGGCGGAGGCGGAGGCGAAGCAGCAGTTCCCGCGCGATCTCTATCCGCGTCTGGCGGAGCTCGGGTTCGTCGGGGCGACCGTGTCGTCCGAGCACGGGGGGCACGGGCTCGACTTCACGTCCTATCTCGTGCTCGTCGAGGAGCTGGCCTACTGCTGGGGATCGCTGCGCAGCTCGGTCACCACGCACAACATGGTGACGGGGATCATCGCCGAGGCCGGCACGCCCGAGCAGCGGGCGGCGTACCTCCCGGGTCTCACCGGCGGCGCGCTGATCGCGTTCTTCGGCCTCACGGAGCCGAACGTCGGCTCGGACGCCTCCGGCGTGGAGCTGGTCGCCGAGGAGGCGGGCGACGCCTATCGCCTGCGCGGGACGAAGACGCTCATCACGAACGGCACCGTGGCCGACGTCGGCCTCGTGATCGCGAAGGTGCGCGACGCGGGTCCGACCGGCTTCATCGTCGACCGGCGCGAGTCGCCGTTCGAGGCGCGCGCGCTCGAGAAGATGGGCAACCTCGCGACGCCGCTCGCCGAGCTGTCGTTCGAGGACGTGCTCGTGCCGAAACGGAACCTCGTCGGCGAGCGGGGAAAGGGGCTGCGGCTGGCGCTCCGCGGGCTCGCGCAGGGACGCTGCGCGGTCGCGTTCGCGGCCATCGGCCTCGCCCGCGCGGCGCTCGACGCGTCGGTGCGCTATGCGAAGGAGCGCAAGCAGTTCGGCAAGACGATCGGCGGCTTCCAGCTCGTGCAGGCGATGATCGCCGAGATGGCGAACCTGACCGACGCGAGCCGGCTCATGGCGTATCGCGCGGCGGCCGCGCTCTCGCGGGGCGAGAAGGGCGTGCTCGAGTCGTCGCAGGCGAAGCTCTTCGCCACCGAGTCGGGCCAGCGGGTCGCGAAGCTCGCCATCCAGATCCACGGCGGCTACGGCTACACGCGCGAGTTCCCGGTCGAGCGCTACTACCGCGACCTGCGGCATCTGACGCTCGCCGAGGGCACGACGCAGATCCAACAGCTCGTCATCGGCCGGGAGCTCCTCGGCATCGACGCCATACGCTGAGCTTCGGAGGACGCATGTCGGCACGTTTGCAGGGCAAGATCGCGGTCGTGACCGGCGCGGGGCAGGGGCTCGGCGAGGCCATCGCCGTGCGCTTCGCGCGCGAGGGGATCGCCGGTGTGGTGGTGAACGATCTCAACGCCGAGACGGCCGGACACACGGCCGAGCTGGTGCGTGCGGCCGGCAGCCGGGCGCTCGCTGTCGCCGGCAGCGTCACGGACGAGCGCTTCGTCGTCGAGCTCATGGAGCGCGCCGTGAAGGAGATGGGCTCGCTCGACGTGCTCGTGAACAACGCCGGCATCACGCGCGACAAGCTCATGCGCGACATGTCGGCGGCCGACTTCGACGCGGTCGTGAACCTGAACCTCCGCGGCACGTTCCTGTGCTGCAAGTACGGCACGCCGCCCATGGTGGCGAAGAAGTGGGGCCGCGTCATCAACATGAGCTCGCGCGCGCACCTCGGGAACAAGGGCCAGACGAACTACTCGGCGTCGAAGGCGGGCGTAATCGGCCTCTCGCGCTCGCTCGCCTTCGAGCTCGGCAAGTTCGGCGTCACCGTCAACTGCATCGCGCCCGGCGTCATCGCGACGCCCGGCGTGACCTCGCTCCCGCACTACAAGGACCTGGTCGAGCGCATCGCGCCGACGCTGCCGATCCCGCGCCTCGGCAAGGCCGAGGACGTGGCGGGGGTCGCGGCGTTCCTCGCCTCGGACGACGCGGAGTACGTGACCGCCGAGACCATCCACGTCTCGGGCGGCCGCTACTGAGGCGGCGAGCCAGGACTTCGTCTTGGCTCGGGGGCGAGGGCGTAGCTTTGGCGGCACGCACGACCGGTCATCCGCTCGCCGCGGACAGCGTGTCCCTGAGCTCCGGGAGGCGCTTGCGGAGGCGATCGGCGCGCGCGCTTTCGCCCAAGCGGTCGTAGATCGGGAGGACCTGGTCCGGATCGTAGCCGGCCTCGGCGGCGAGGAGCAGGCCGACGTAGTCGGCCTCGTTCTCCTGCTCGGTCTCGAGCGGCGAGGGGCCCTCCGGCTCCGACGTCTCCGTCATCGCGAGCATCTGCGGGATGATGCGGGGCTTCGCCCGCTCGCTCGGATGCCGAAGGATCACCTGTGCCACGGCGTTGCCGAGCGGCCCGGCGAGCTCGGCGTCGGTCCGCGCCACGCGCAGGAGGGCGGCGCCGACGAAGATCTTGCCGTTCTCGAGCACCGCGACGTTGGTGTCGACGCCTTCGGCCACGACGACCTCCCAGGGCAAACGCGCCGCTCGCTCGCCGGCGGGGCCGTTCTTGGCGGCGGCGACGAGGCGCGTCGCGACGCGGTTCGCGCGCTCGGTGACGGCGGGGTCGGCGACGGGCTTGATGCGACGCCGATACTGTTCGGCGGCGCGGTCGGCGAGCTCCATGGCTTCGCTCTCGTCGACGCCCATCGACTGCATGCGGCCGGTGTAGGGGCTGCGCGCGCACGCCGACGCGATCAGCACGAAGCAGACGAGCCGGAGAACTTGCGTCATCGCCGGTCGCGCAGGCTCGAGCGCGGCAGGTTGGCCACGTGCTCTGGCAGGGGAAGCTGGCTCTGCCCGCCGGTGTCCCACCAGCTCGCGGTGAGCTGCGGCGGGGTCGGCTGGCTGCGCATCTGGATCTCCTCGTACGAGCGGAGATACGACGTGCGGCGGATCTTCCAGCGGCCGGCTTCCTTCACGTACTCGTCGGTGTAGAAGGCCGCGCCGCGCAGGCTGAAGTCGCGCTGCGCGTCCACCACCACGTCCTCGAGCGCCCAGGTGCCGGTCGCCGTCGTCGGGCTCGTGAGGTCGATCTCGGGGTGATGCACGCGGTGGCTCGACAGGAAGCTCGTCGAGCCCATGGAGGCGCGAAAGAACGCGAGGATCGCGTCGCGGCCCTCGTACGTGTACTTGCCGCCGCTGTACGCGGCGACGGCGTCGTCGGTGAAGCAGTCCGCCATCTCGTCCCATCGCTTCTGGTCGAGGCAGCGCATGTACTTGTACTTGAGGCGCTTGATGAGCTCGATCTCGACCAGGTCGGCGGGCGTCATGTCGGATCCACTATCCGGCGGCCTCCGGCGCCGTCAACGCCGGCAGGTTCCCGGATGCGGGGCCTTCTGCTACGGAAGCACTCGTTGCGCTCCGCGCTCGCCCTCGCCCTCCTGCTGCTCGTCCTGGCCGCGGCCGGGCCCATCGTCCTGCACGTGACGCAGAACGGGCACGACGTGCTGCCGTTCTCGATCGCGGAGCGGTATCCCGACGGGACGCCTTTCGTGCGGGGCGAGATCTACGCCACGACGTTGGCGGAGCTGGTCGAGCACGAGCTGAAGGGCCTCTCGGGGTGGCGGCCGAACGACTTCATCCTGTGGGGCCCGCGCCTGTGGGCCGACAACAACGCCAATCGCCAGCTCGGGATCCTCGTGGCGGTCCGCGAGAGCACGCGCGTGCTGAAGGATCACCTGACGAAAGTGTCGGCGACCGAGTACGATCCGAACCTGGTCGCGGCCGACACCGCGTTCCGCAACGACATGCAGCGGCTCATGCTGCCGTCGGCGGAGAGCAAGCTGCGCGAGGGCGTACGCGCGCTGCGCGCGTACGTCGACGGGCTGCACACGACGCCGCCGCGCTCGAAGCCGATCGAGGGCCGGAACGTCGAGCTGATCCGGCTCTTCCAGAGCTGGGGCGACCTGCTGGGCGACGCGCATGCGAGCCTCTTCAAGGAGACCGAGGCCGACGGATCGCCCGTGTCGATCCTCAAGACCGACGACTACTACTATCACGCGCAGGGCGTCGCCCATGCGCTCCACCATCTGACCCTCGCGGTGGCACGCGAGTACGCCGACGACCTGATCAACCGTCCGGCGCTGAAGCAGCTCCTCTCGGAGGTCGCCGCGGCGCTCGGCCGCGCGGCGTCGACGAAGCCGCTGGTCGTGCTCGACGGCGGGCCGGCGGGGCTCTTCGCCAACCACCGCCGCAACCTGGACGCGCCCATCATCGACGCGCGGCAGAAGCTGTACTCGATTCGCGAGGAGCTCGAGAAGTAGCGCCCGCCTCGTTGCGCGTTGACCCCCGTCGTCCCAGCGGCTAGGCGGAGCGCGATGCGGGTGCTCGCGCTGGCGCTCTTCCTCGCGCTCGCCGTGTCCGTCGCCGCCCAGGAGGACGACGACAAGCTGCTCGAGACGGCGCCGCTGGGCGAGGGCATTCCCGAGCGGTCGAAGACCCTCGAGCGCGAGTGGGCGGAGGACGTGGGTGCGCCCAAGGTGCCGGGCGACGAGACCGAAACCGCGCCGCCCGAGCACGACGGCGAAGAGCCCGCCGACGAGGAGCACGAGCGCAAGGACGAGCCGCTGGAGCCGGCCGCGCCGCCCGCTCCCGCGCGGACGGGCAAGGGGCCGGTGCGTGGCCGGCGCGAGGAGCGCCCTCCCGAACGACCCTCGACGTCGCCGCAGCCGCCCGCCGCGCCGACCAAGCCCGCGCGCGAGGCGCCGCCGCCTACCGACGAAGCAGAATAGGCGACATGGTCGCCTCGTAGAGCACGGCGCCTTCGGGCACCCGCCGGGGATCGACGAACCAGTCGCGGAGCGCGTCGCCGGTCCGGCGCGCGACCTCCGACGCCGACCACCACTGGCGCGGGAACTTGAACGGCAGAGGCTCCGCCGCGCCGAGGAGTAGGAAGAGGCGGCGGCCATTCAGACCGCAGCGCGCGAGCGCCAGGTCGGCGCTGGAGAACAGCAGCTTCAGCTCGCCCACGTAGTGCGCGTCGGCGTGCGTGTAGTGCGTGATGTTCTCGGCGGGTCGCCCGAGCGCCGGCGACGTGAGGACGATCGAGCCCGCCGGCACGAGCGACTCGACCGCCGCCCGCGCCCGCGCGATCTGCTCCGCCTGGAAGGAGTCGTATCCGCCCTGTGCGCCGAGGAGGCGGGCCATGCCGAACGACGCGAACGCGAGCGCCGGGACGATCGGTGCCCACCCGGCGAGGCGGCGACCCACGGGCAGGAGCGGCAGCGCTCCCGCCAGGACGATCGCCGCCGTGACGGCGCGTTCGAGCGCCGTCAGGCCCCTCGCCGGATCGCGCGGAACCCAGGCGTCGAAGGCGAGGGTGGCGACGACGGCCGCGCCGACGAGGAGCGCTCGCCGCTGCCAGGGCACACCCGCATCCGCGACGAAGGCTGCGAGCTCGGCGGCGCCGACCGCCGCGAGGATGATGAGGCACAGCGAGACGCCGACGAGGTAGCGCGGATCGCCGTGACCCCAGCAGCTGTAGAAGAGGAACGCGATGAAGGCATAGGGGCCGAGCGCGGGCGCGATCGGCCGGCGCCGTGCGATGCCGACGCCGAGCGTCCCGAGCGCCAGCACGAGGAACGCGCCGAAGCCGGTCGCGAGGTAGCGGACGTGGGCCGGGAACGTCGCCGGGAAGTTCGCCAGCCGAAACGCGCCACCCGAGACGAGGCTCACCGCGCCCAGCAGCGATGCCTGGGCCATGTGCCCACCCGACACGAAGAGCCAGCGGAACTCGCTGCCCTGGGTGAAGGAGAAGGGGTGCCCCTGGGTGATCGTGTTGTACGCGAACAACGGCAGCGTCCCGAGGGCGAAGCCGAGCAGCCCCCGCAGCGTCGATCCCCGATCGGGGGCAGATCGGAGCGCGGGGCCTATCGACACCGCCCACAGGGCGGCGTCGGGCCGGATCGACGCCGCGAGCCCCAGGCCCAGCCCGGCCCGGCCGGCATGCCCACCGAGGGCTGCGAGGAGGGCCGAGAGGGCCAACAGGTGGGCGGGAAGATCGCGCGCGACCGTGATCCCCCAGTAGTGGACCTCGATCGGGATCACGAGGAGGGCCCAGATGCTCGCAACCGCGGCTGCGAGTCGCGTCGCGGGACTCGACCAGGCGAGCTTCCAGCCGAGCCGGGCCACCAGGGCGAGCAGGACCAGATAGAGGACGGGATTCAGCCAGTGCTGGGCCGTCTCCCCGCCCAGGAGCTTCGCGAGCGCGAGGAGGGCGGGAAAGCCCGGCGGATAGCGCGAATACAGCGCGCCGTCCCTCCAGATGTAGGTCTGGTAGTAGGCGTCGAGGGAGACCCCTTCCCGGGCGCGAGGGCCGGCGAGGAGGGCGGTCGTGGCGGGGTCGTGGAAGACGCGCCCGCGCAGGAGATCGTCGGCGAAGGTGAGGAAGGCGAACTGATCGCTGGCGAGGTACCAGGTGTTGTGACGGACGAGTCCGCGCGCCGCGGCGAGCAGCGCCAGCACGCACAGTGCGATGCTCAGAACGACGAAACCCCCGGGGATCACTCCCCGGGGGTCCCGTTGGTCAGCTGAAGCCTGAGGCTCGATCAGTCGAGCAGGCCGAGAACGTGATCCACGAAGGCCCGGCTCGGCGAGCCGTAGAGCGTCGTGGTGGTCGTGCTGCTCGAGGTCGAGGTGGAGGTCGACGTCGACGAGGAGGTCGAGGTCGACGTGCTCGTGGACGTCGACGTGGTGGTCGTCACGCACGTCGCCTCGGAGGTGGGCTTCTTCGCCTTGAATTGGAGGCTCCCCTTGTTGTCGATCTGCGCGCCCGTCGGAACGCCGATCGCGAGGCTGTAGGAATCACCACCGGTCAGAGAGAGCAACGTGCAGCTATTCGTGCCGAGGTTCGGAGGCAGAACCGAGATCAGCCCGAGCTTGCCGGCGCCTACGACCTTGATCGTGAACGTGCCGCTCGCCGACTTCTTGATCTGCGCGACCTTGATGGCGCCGTTCTCGCCCTTCGGATCCTTGTACTTGAAACCCTTGACCGCGTCACCGCTCCAGAACGGCTTGCCGGTGATGCCGCTCGTTCCCTGCGGCAGCGAGAACGTCTGGCTGGTCGGGTTGGTGCCGAGAGCGCGCACTTCGAGCGAGCCACCGGTGGCGACGGGGTTTCCCACGATGGTGTTGGCGCTTCCGAGCTCCTTGCCCTTCACCACGAGCTTGCGCTTGGTCGGATCGACCGTCGGGTTCTTCACCAGGAACTGGTTCCCGAGGATCGTCTGGTCGGCGGCGTGAGCCATGCCGGCCACGAACGTACACAGAGCTACGGCAGCCAATTTCCTCCCGAAATGCATGAGCTCCCTCCTTCGTCGGTCTCGCAGGTGCTTCGGCGACCAGTGAGGTGGGTAACCCGGCAACGGAAAGGCTGTCAAGGCCATTTTTCGCGATTGTCGCCCGCGCGAAATAAAGACGCCCCCGGGACCGGAGTCCCGGGGGCGACCGCGCATCGTACAAGGCGATCTATTCGAGGAACGCCGCGCTCGGCGAGCCCGCCATCGTCGTCGACGTCGTCGTCGACGTGGAGGTGGTGGTGGTCACGGGGCCCGTGGTGGAGGTGGTGGTGGGAATCGTGGTCGTGGTCGTCACGCCGCAGACCCCCTCGAGACTCGGCTTCTTCGCTTTGAAGAGCTTGTTCAGCACGTTCTTGATGAGGCTGTCGCTCCCGAAGCTCACGTTGTAGGCGTCACCCAGGTTGATCGAGAGCACCGCGCAGCCGTCGGTCCCCGGGTCCGGCGGCACGATGACCGTCCCGCCATCCAGCTTGCCAGCCACGATGGCTTTGATGGCGAAGGTCCCGCTCGGGGCCTTCTTGATGAACGCCAGCTTCACCGGGCCCTGGTCACCCTTGGGGTCCCGGTACTTGAAGCCGGTCGTGCCGACGGCGGTCCAGAACGGCTTGGCGGCGCTCGAGGTCCCCTGATTCAGCACGAACGTCTGCGAGGAGGGAGTCCCGCCGTTGGCGTTGATCGTGAGCGTGGCGCCGTTGGCCGTGGGATCGCCGACGAGGGTGTTCGGGCTTCCCTGCTCCTTCCCGACGACGACGACCTTGCGGCGGTCCGGCGTGGCCGGGTTCTTCACCGTGAAGGCCTTGCCGAGAATCGTTTGGTTTGCGGCCAGCGCCGAGCCGGCTCCGAACGCCAGCAATGCGGCCGCCGCCATGACCTGTCGAACCTTCATTGAGCCCCTCCTTCGTGATCGGTTCGCGCTCGAGACCTGCGCGATTGCTACTCGCGCCCGCGTCCGGCCGTCAAGCTGTTTCGTAGCCGTTTTCGGGCTCGTTTCGGGGCGCTTCTGGAGCGCGATCCGGCCCGCACGGGGCCCTGGGCTGACGCGGCGCGCAGCGCAGTCCGCGCAGGCGCTGCGCTCGGGATTCGACGGGATAGGCAGCCGAACTGGTTGAGCGTACCCCCGACTCAGGAGGGCTCCGCGATGGTCCTCGCGACGACCACACTCTTCGGCTGGATGTTTCTTCCCTCGTTTCTCCACTTCCCCAACGGGTACGACCTGGAAGTGAAGCGCGATCCTCCCCACTACGCGCTCGGCGTCGACAACAACAACATCGTGTCGTTCGACGTCCCGACCGGGAACCTGCTCCGCGGCGGCAGGCTCAGCCTGCGCTTCGACGGCGAGGATCGCGTGTGGGGACCGGGTAGCGACGCCGTGCGCATCCGGTTCAAGTGGGAGTTCTAGAACCGCTCCGGACGCAGCAGCGCGTCCGTCCCACCGTCGACGAATAGCACGCTCCCGTTGCAGTAGCTCGCGTCCCGGCCGAGCAGAAACGCGATCGCGCCCGCAATCTCCTCGGGCTTGCCGAAGGCGCCGCGCGGGATGGGGAAATTGCGGATCGCATCTCCCAGCACCGCGTGATCGAGCCCGCCCTGCAGGAGCGGTGTCATGACGACACCGGGCGCGACCGCGTTCAGGCGCACGCCGGCGCCGGCCCACGCGGCGCTCGATGCCGCGCGCCGCACCCAACGCGCGAGCGCGAGCTTCGAGCCGCCGTACGCGGACTGGCCGGCGAGGTCGGTCGCGATCCGTCGCGCGGCGCTTTCGTCTCCTTCGAGACAGGCGGCGGCGATCTCGTTGTCGCTCGACGGGATGCTCGCCGAGTTCGACGACACGGCGACCGCGGCGCCGCGCGCGACGGCGAGCGTCTCGCGGAGCTGCTCGAGGATCGCGACCGCGCCGAAGTAGTTGATCGACACGATCGCCGCGCCGTCGGGGACGTGCGGGCCGATGCCGGCGCACGCGACGACCCCGTCCAGCCGGCCGCCGGCGAGCTCGCGCACCCGCGCCGCGGCCGTGCTGCGTCCCGCGGGCGTGCCGAGATCGGCGTCGATCTCGGCGCCGCGCAGATCGACGCCGATCACACGATGGCCGTCGGACTCGAGCCGGCGGCGCACCGCCGCCCCGATGCCGGACGCCGAGCCGGTGATCGCGATCGTTCCCATGGGCGCGCCATGTATCCGGCCGGCCGACCTGCGAGCAACCCGTCACGAAGTTGCTTGACACGTTCGACGGCGCGCGTGGTATGCCGCGAGGGGAGGGCACGATCATGCTTCGCAGCACTGTCGTAGGTGTGGCCGCCGTCCTGATGCTCCTCTTCGCAGCCCCGGCGAGGGCGCAGCCGAGCACGAACCTCGACGACTACGTCCTGTTCGCCACCACCACGCTCAAGACCAAGGGGCCCACGATCTCGGACGGTGACGTCGGCGTGAACCTGTTCGATGGCCGCCTGGTGGCGCCGCGCTTCTTCACCGCGCCGAACTCGATCGTCGCGGCGGACCGCGTGCGCTTCGACAAGAATCCCATGAGCACCGTCCTCCAACAGCTCTTCGCAAACGTCATCGAGCAGTTCGGACCGCCCTCGACGCCGTTCACGACGCCGATCATCCCCGACGTGAAGGCCGCCTGCGGGTTCCCGGTCCCGTTCCCGGCCTGCGCCACGAACCTCGACGTGGACGTCGCGATCGGCGGCACGGTCGTGCTGCCCCCGGGCGTGTACGGGCGCGTGCGCGTGCACGGGACGATGCTCTCGGCCGGCAACCTCGTGCTGACGGGTGGCGCGTACGTCTTCTGCGACGTCAAGATCAGCCGCAACGCGCAGCTTCGCGTGCAGACCGCGTCCACCATCGACGTGGTCGGCAAGGCCTCGTTCGGACCCAGCTCCTTCTTCGGACCGGACACGGGATCGGGTCTGGTCGCGAGCGACATCCAGCTCCATTCGGCCGGATCGCTCGTGAAGCTGACGCGCGACTCGTTCTCCGAGGCCCACGTCTGCGCGCCCGACGCGAAGATGCGCATGTCGCAGGGCGGGACGCACGTGGGCTCGTACATCGCGGGGTTCATCCGCACGCAGGAAGTGACCCTCGACGTCGGGTCGCCGAGCGGAGCGTTCGTCGACCCGTGACCACCGCCCGCCACGACTCCGCGGACACCTCCCGGCCGAGGGCGATCGTGGCGTGGAGCAGCGGCAAGGACAGCGCCTTCGCCCTGTACGAGGCGCGGCGAGCCGCGACCATCGACGTCGTCGGCGTGCTCACCACCGTGACCGAGGGCTTCGGGCGGATCGCGATGCACGGCGTGCGCGAGGAGGTGCTGGCGCGGCAGGTGGCCGCGCTCGGCCTACCCGTCGTCCGCGTGGGCATTCCGAATCCGTGTCCGAACGCCGCATACGAAGCGGCGATGACGCAGGGTCTGGTCCAAGCGAGGGAGCTCGGTGCCACCCACGTCGTCTTCGGCGACCTCTTCCTCGCCGACATCCGAGCTTACCGCGAGGCGCGCCTGGCCGAGGTCGGGATGCACCCGGTCTTTCCGCTCTGGGGGCGGGATACCGGCGCGCTGGCGCGCGAGATGATCGACGCCGGCCTCGAGGCGAGGATCGTCTGCGTGGATCCGCGCAGGCTCGATCGCTCGTTCGCAGGCCGGCGCTTCGATCGGGCCTTCCTCGACGCGCTGCCCGGCGACGTCGATCCATGCGGCGAGAACGGCGAGTTCCATACCGTGGTGACGGCGGGGCCCATGTTCGCACGGCCGATCGCCGTCACCATGGGCGACGTGGTGGAGCGGGACGGCTTCGTGTTCGCGGACGTCGTGCCCGCGGGAGCGTGAGCATGGGGAGCAGATGGCTCGTCGCGGTGCTCGCCCTGGTCGCGAGCGGGGCGGCAGCGGTCGGGGGCCCGCCGGTGGATGCAACGGCGACGCGCGCACCCGAGCTGGTCGACGTCGTGGCGCTCGATCCGACGATCCGGCTCGACGTGCGGTATGCGACCGACGACAACGTCGCCCACCGCCGTCTCTATCCGGCCGCGCGGGCGCTCCTGCAGCGGCCCGTCGCCGAAGCGCTCGTGCGCGTGCATCGCGCGCTCGGAGCCGACGGGTTCGGCATCGTCGTCTTCGACGCGTACCGTCCGTGGAGCGTGACGCAGGCCCTGTGGGATGCGACCCCCGCCGACAAGCGCGAGTTCGTGGCCGACCCGGCGCGCGGATCGCGCCACAACCGCGGCGCCGCCGTCGACGTCGCGCTGTTCGATCGCGCGAGTGGCGCCATGGTGGCGATGCCGAGCGGCTACGACGAGATGACCGAGCGCGCGTATCCGACTTTCAAAGGCGGCGACGCGGACGCGCGCGCCCATCGCGAGACCCTGCGCGCCGCCATGGAGCGCGAGGGCTTCTTCGTCCACCCCTCGGAGTGGTGGCACTTCGACTACAAGGACTGGCGTGACTATCCGATCCTCGACGTCGGCTTCGACGTCGGGCCGCTGGCGCCGTCTCCCGCGTCCTTCGACCTCGCGCACGCGCGCGTGGTCGATCTCACGTGGACGTTCGACGATCGTACGCCCTACTGGCCGACCGCGCCCTCGGGGTTCGAGCTGAAGCAGCTCGCGCACGGCAAGACCGCCGCCGGGTATTTCTATGCCGCCAACGCGTTCTGCGCCCCGGAGCACGGCGGCACCCACATGGATGCGCCCATCCACTTCGCGGACGGCAAGTGGACGGTCGACCAGATTCCTGCGGAACGGCTCGTCGGGCCTGCGGTCGTGATCGACGTCCAGGCCGCCGCCGCGCGCGACGCCGACTACCGGTTGACGGTGGACGACGTCGCGGCATGGGAAAGGCTCCACGGTCGCATCGCCGCGGGAACGATCGTCCTCTTGCGCACGGGGTGGGGCGCGCGCTGGCCCGATCGCAAGCGCTACTACGGCGACGACACGCCGGGCGCGACGACCGCGCTGCACTTTCCGTCCTTCGGTGCCGAAGCGGCCGCGCTGCTCGTGCGCGACCGCCGGGTGACCGCCATCGGCGTCGACACGGCGAGCATCGATCATGGCCCGTCGCAGGACTTCCCGGTCCATCAGATCGTGGGCGCAGCCGACGTGCCCGGCCTGGAGAACGTCGCGCACCTGGATGAAGTGCCGGAGACGGGCGCGTGGGTGGTGGCGCTGCCGATGAAGATCGGCGGCGGATCGGGCGGCCCGCTGCGCATCGTCGCCCTCGTTTCACCCTGAAGCGCACGCGACGCGACGTTGCACGTCCTGTTTCGCCGCCGCTCGTGGCGCTCGGGTCGTCGGGCCACGGGTCGTGGCGTCCGGATTGCACCGCGTTCGTGCATGGGAGCCGGCGAGCGAACGGTGCTGGTGCTCGACACCGATTCTGCGTGGGAGCGCATCGGGCTCGCCTCCCATCGCGTCGCGTGTGTGCCGCCGTCCGAGGCCGCGCGCGTCGACGCGCACGACGCCGCCGCGGTGGTCGCGAACCTCTCGGCGCCATGCGTGCTCGACGCGATCGCCCGCTGGCCGGCGCGCGCCGCGCCGCCGCTCGCGGCATGCGTCACCGTGCCGGGCGCCGAGCAGGTCGTCTCGCTGCGCGGCGTGGCGGTCGTGGCTGCCCTCCGCCCGGCCGATCCCATCGCCGCGCTCGTGCGCCGCCGGCAGCGCCGCAGCCCTCGGGTCGTCGCCGCCGGCCCGAGCCCGGGCGCGCTGCTCGGGCTCCGGCGCGTGCTCGCCAACGACGGCGCCGGCGTCTCGCTCGCGTGGGACGCCGTGCAGGCGCGGGATCTCTGCGACCTCGTCCATCCGCACGTCGTGGTGCTCGACCTGACGTTGCCGCGCGGCGCCCACGATCTCGTCGTGTCGCTCGGCCTCGAGCGCTGGGTGCCGGATCTGGTGCTCGTTCCGGGTCGGAACGACGCCTTCGCGTTCGCGGTGGCCTTCGTCCACGAGCAGCGGCGGTCACGCCTGCCGTCGCGCGCCGACGCGCTGGCGGCGCTCGTCGCGCCGGCCGCGCCGCCGGGATTGCGCGCCCACCGCGCGCACGGCTAACAGGGGCGCGTGACCCGATGGCTCGCCTATGTGCTCCTGCTCGCGATGTCGGCGGCGCACGCCGGCGATCGGACGCTGGTGGCGCTCCTCGACGACGGCTCGCTCGTCGTCTTCCAGCCGGGAGCCTCCGCGCCGATCCGGACCTTCGTGCCGAAGGGGGTCTCGGACAAGCTCGTCGGCATCGACCAGCGCCCCGCCGACGGCCGTCTGTACGGTCTCGCAGGCGGAACCGACGTCTACACCATCGACACGACGACCGGCGAGGCGACGCTCGTCTCGACGCTCACGGTCCCCTTCGACGGGGACGTCCGCTCGGGCGTGGATTTCACCCCCGCGCTGGACCGGTTGCGGCTCGTCTCGTCCGACGGCCGCAACCTGCGGGTCAACGTGGCGATCGGCGCGACCGCGGTCGACACCCCGCTCGCCTATGCGCCCGACGACCCCCACGCCGGCGCCCGGCCGCGCATCGGCGCCGCCGGCTACGCCAACAACCGCGCCGGGGTCGCCACCACCATGCTCTACGACATCGACACCGACCTGGACGTCCTCGTGACCCAGGACCCCGCCAACGACGGCATCCTCAAGACCGTCGGCCCCCTCGGGGTGGATTTCGACCCGCTCTGCGGCCTCGACGTCGTGACCGACGCCGACGGCCGCGACGAGGCCTTCGCCGCCACCGGCAGCACCCTCTATACGATCGACCTCAAGACCGGCCACGCCACCCCCGTCGGCGCCATCCCCGGGCCGGGGCGCCCCGTCGTCTCGCTCGCCGTGATCACTGGCGAATCGCGTCCTTAGACGGCCTGCATCCAAGGCGTGGCGTCGCGCGTAGGGGGAGCAGATTTCGAAGTGCTCCTTCGGATGTGGTAGGGCCATGCGACTTTTCCGCGAACTTGCGTGGACGAACGGGTGGACTGGTCGAACCAGCCGGATGAGCAACTGCTCGCGGCCTTGTCGGAGGACCCCTCCGCGCTCGGCCCTCTCTACGATCGACACTCGAAGCTGGTCTACGGTCTCGCCCTGGCGGTGCTCAGCAGCGCCGACGAGGCTGCGGACCTGACGCAGGAGGTTTTTCTGTCGCTGTGCAACGAGAATACGTACGACGCGAGCCGCGGCTCGGTCGGCGCGTATCTCACGACCGTCGTCCGGACCCGGGCGATCGATCGGCTGCGGCGCCGGACCCGGCGGGTGCGTCTCCTGCGCGACCACCATGCGGCCATGCCCGTTCCGGTGGCCGAGCCGACACCCGTCGAACGACTCTCGATGGGCGAGACCAGCGAGCGCGTCCGCGCCGCCCTCGCGACGCTTCCCGACAACGAGCGGCGCGCGCTCGAAATGGCCTATTTCCAGGGGCTCACCCAGGCAGAGATCGCGGACGACTTGAACGCCCCCCTCGGCACGGTGAAGAGCTGGTGCCGGCGCGGCCTCCTCACGATGAAGAAACAGCTCGGCGATCTGGTGCAGTGATGGCGCTCGACGACGTCGATCAGCAGGACCAGGCGGTCCAGTACGTGCTCGGTGAGCTTCCCGCTCCCGAGGCGCGCGACCTCGAGCGCCGCATGGCGAGCGACGCGGCGCTCGCCGCCGAGGTGCGCCGTCTCCAGACGACGCTCGGTCTCCTCCCCTACGCGACGATCGCCGAGCCGCCGCCGGCCCTGAAGACCCGCATCATGAGCGCGGCCGAGGCGCAGCACGGAAAGAAGCAGGTGCGCCGGCCGCGGCGCGTGGTATGGAGCCGCTTCGCGGCGGCGATCGCCGCCAGCCTGGCGCTCGCGCTCGGCATCGACTCGTACCGGACCCACCGGGAGCTCTCGATCGAGCGGCAGGTGTCCCAGCTCCTGCTCGAGCCGAACGTCGTGAAGAGCTTCTCCATCGCGGGCACCGGCGGCGCCGGTGGCATCGGGACCGTCGCCCTGGACCTCGACTCCAAGCGCGGCGCCGTCGTCCTGCGCGGTGCGGCCGTGCTCCCGGCCGGTCAGACGTACCGCCTGTGGGCGCAGGTGGCCGATCGCGCGGTCCCGTGCGGCGACTTCGCCCCGGCCGGCGACGGCACCGTGCGCGCCGCCTTCCGCGTCCCGGTCGACGCCTACACCGATCCGATCAGCAAGCTCTTCGTCACGATCGAGCCGTCGGGCCCTAGCGAGAAGCCGACGGGCCCGGTGGTGATGCAGAGCGCCTGAGCCCGCAGCGCCACCAGAGAATCGGGACGGCGCATCGATTCACGAACCAAGCGGGCCCTTCCAGCCTCTCGGTCGTAGATCGGAATGCAATGCCATGCGCAGATGCAATGTGCTCCGCGCGGGTCGGCGTCGAGTTCCCAAATTCTTCCGCGTGCCTACGGTCGCGAGATGGTACGGTAGTTGCTGGGATCTAAGGCACAGTCCGCGTCAGGACTTCCCTCTCCGCAAGAGGATGCACGTGCCCGTCGTCCGGGCCACCAACGACGCAGCAAAGGAGGAGGCTAAGAATGAGGCTTCTACTGTGCGCTACCGCGATCCTGCTGGCCGGTACTGCGTGGGCCCAGGACGGGTTCGACTGTTCCCAGTGCGCCGTCTGTCCGCCCGAGAGCTGCACCCAGGCGCAAGATCTGCTCGTGTACGAGTGTACGGGGGGCGCCCAGCCTCATTTCGTCATCGGTGACGGGACCACACTGACCGAGGTCACAGGCGTGAACGCGTCGTTCTCGGTTGCGGGCCTCACCGTGCACACGACGATCGGCGGCGTGACGTTCGATCCCTTCACGATCGGGACCAGTGAGCAGCGGGTCCGGTTCACGACGAGCAATGGGGGAGAGTGCGTCGAGGTGAAGAACCTCATCGGCTTCGACAACCCGTCGCCCATCGTGGTCCAGGGACGTGCGCTCAACATTCTGAAGAAGGCGTTCTTCTGCCGCGAACCGAGCCGCGATCTCATTTGCTTCTCCGTGAAGGGCCAGGTGACCGGCGATCCGATTCCCTTCCCGCCGCTTTCCTGCACTCCGGATCGCGTCGAGTATGCGTGCGGATTGGTCAGCTAGGCGACCGCCCCAAGACTCGTTCTGATGTAGAGAGCGTGCAGGGCGGACGCGGGCGGTGGAAGCCGTACGTGCCAGCGACAGGGGCAGTCGCTGCCGGCGTGTGTGGACGACGCACTCGACCCGAGCGACGCAATCTTTTCATCGACGACGTGAGCGAAGGTATGGGGCGAGTGGAATCTGGTCGCGGCCGCCGGCAACCTGCGCCGCCTGGTCGCGCTCGGAGTCGCGCCGCACGAGACCCTCGTGCGATGACTGCGGCGGCTTCCTAGTACCGGAGCGTCATCTCGATGAAGCCGTAGTTCGCGTCGCGGCCCGCGAACGATGCGCCGACGACGTCGCCGCCGAAGGCGTGGCCGTAGTAGCCGCCGAACGTCAGCTGGCGGCTCACTGCGACGGTGACCGACAGGTCGACGAGCTGCGCGAGGTCATGGTCACCTGAGGCCGGCGATCCGGCGTAGCCGAAGACGGTGTCGTTCGTGGCGCCGCTGCCCTGGTACCAGAGGTCGCGCGCCTGGGTCACCTGCAGCCAATGATAGTCGGTGCGCAGCGTCACCATCGGGTGCGGGCGCAGGATGAGCGAGGTGAAGACGTCCTGGCTGTTCATCAGGTTGAAGAACGGGAGCTGCGCGTACACGCGCGCCGTCGGCAGGAGCTGGAAGAACGTGCCGTGCTCGCGGTCGTTCGGATCGCCGTCGCCCGATGAGCGATCGATGCCGACGCGGAGCCACGGCGCGCCCGGAACGCGCGGGAGCTGGTAGGCGGCCTCGAGCGCGTACGCCCACGCCGATTGGTGGAGCATGCCCCAGTCGCCGCCCTGGCCGGCGGCCCAGGCGAGCAGGTCGACGATACCGGGCCCCACGTCGAACGCCGTCATCGCGTGGGCGCCGATCGTCTGCAGCGCGATCGCTTCGTGGTCGAGCTCGCGGACGGAGAGCGGCCGGTTGTCGACCTTGATCGTCTCGCGCCGGCGATCCTCGTAGTAGAGGTAGAAGAGACGGCAATCGATCGGCGGACCGAACGGGAGGCGCTTCAAGGTGAGCGCCAGCCCCGCGAGGTCGATGTCCTCGAGCTCGCGGTTGGCGCTGATCTCGAAGCCGCCGTCCGTGGGCCGCACGGCGAGCGCGGTCGCGTTCCAGATCGGATCGTCGTAGACGGCGCGCACGCCGTCGAAGCTGCGCGTGACGTGCGTGAACTCGAACGGACCCACCAGGCGCTCGGCGATGCGCGTGCGCTTCACCTCTGCGAGCGTCGCGTCGGCGGGCACGGTCTCCAGGCCGTCGCGGTAGTCGAAACGGCCTGCCGTCGCCGCGAAGCCACCGCGCCGGAGCGTCAAGAAGCCCTGCTTCAGGAACGTCTCGCCCTGCGTCGTCTCGTGCGTGTTGAGGAAGTAGGTGGCGCCGGGGCCGAGGCTGCCCTGCGGCGGCGCGAGCGTCGCGTTGTCGGGAACGGGCGTGATCTCCGTGTTCTGGATGTCGACGCCGAGCTCCACGTGCGGGAAGAGGACGCGGAAGCCGGCGCGGAGACGGCTGCCGAAGAAGTCGTAGCGCTCGACGCCGTTCGGTGCCGTCCCCGGCGGCGGTTGGAACCAGTCGACGAACTCGCCGCGCACGCGCAGGCTGCCGACGAAGGTCACGTGATCGAGCCAGCTCGGCCCCGCGTCCTCGGCCCACGCCGCTCCGGCGACGAGTCCCACGATGGCCGCCGCCGCCCCCCAGCCCCGCATGTGCTCGCCACTAGTAATGAAGTGCCTGCGGGTCAAACGCGGGGTGCAAAATGCGGCCGGGCCGTGCGACGCGCGCACGGCCCGGCCGTTCGGTGTCTGGCAGGGAGCGCCTGCGCGCTCAGGGGGTGAGGCCGTCGAGGAACTTGTCCATGTCGGAGGGGAAGGTGGGCGTCGTGCCGTCGATCGAGCTCAAGAAGTCGCGCAGCGCCGCCCGGTCGTTCGCGTCCGTGATGACCTGTGCGATCTTCTGGCCGGCGCCCGTGATCTCGTGCTTGGTGAACACGTCGTCGAGGGTCGCCGCCGAGCCGTCGTGCAGGTACGGGGCCGAGTGGCCGATGCCGAGCAGCGACGGGGCGTTGTAGCCGAAGACACCGAGCGCGTCGGTTCCGTCCTGCTTCAGCTCGAGGGGATTTCCGGCGTCGAACGTGCCGGTCTGGTCGAGGAAGCTGATGAGCGGGAGCCCGAGCTGGTAGAAGCGGATCTGCGCGCCGGTCCGGAAGATGCCCGGATCGAACGCCACGCTCGCGGCGTCGGCCGGGTTGCGGTCGAAGGTCGGGTTGTTGAGGTAGATCGTCTGGCTCTTGGTCCACTTGGCGCCGCCGTGGCACGAGGCGCAGTTGGCCTCGAAGACGGTCGCGCCGGCCTCGATGTTGCCGAGCTTGGGACGGTTGAGGGGCCGGATCGTCTGCACCCAGAGCGTGTTGGCGTCGAGCGCGTCGCTCACACCCTGCGTCGGGCCGTGCTGGAAGACCCGCGCGGGATCGTCGACGAACCCGGTGCCGTTCTGGACGCCGCGCGAGTTGTTGTTGAAGTCGGTGATGCTGCCCATGACGGCGCTGTAGTTCGAGATCTTCTGGTCGCCGGGGTTGTGCTTCGAGAAGAAGCCGTCGAGCGGCAGCGTCTGGCGCGGGCCGGTGCCGAAGATCCAGGTGACGCCGTCGGCGAGCCCGTCGGGGTGGCACGAGGCGCAGCTGCTCCACGCGTCCTTCGACGCCTTGCCGCGCGACTCGAGCGGCACGATGTCGCGCACGGGGATGGAGAAGATGCCGTCGTTCGGCACGCCGAGCGCGGTGTGGAACACGAGCTTGCCGACCAGGACCGCGTGCGCGAACGAGCCCGGCTCGGGCGGGGTGGAGGTGGGGAAGTCGCGCGTCAGGACCGTGTTGGCCGTGAGGTCGAGCACGGAGACCGAGAGGCCGACCTCGTTGCTCGTGTAGGCGCGCTTGCCGTCGGCGCTCATCACGACGCCGTCGGGCAGGTTGCCGGTCTGGAAACGGACGACGGGCGAGCCGAGCGTCACCTTGCCGGCGGCGTCGCGCGCGGCCTTGAAGACGAAGTTGCCGCCGCGGCTCACGATCAGGACCACGCCGCCGGTCTTGTCGGCGTCGATCGCGACGAGGTCGTTGCCGAAGAGCTTGTCGAGGCTCTGGGTCGGGTTCGCCGGGTCGGCCTCGGCCTTCACCTCGGCGTTGAGGTTGACGGCGAGGTCGGCGTTCTCGGCGAGGCCCGCGACGTCGACGACGTTCACGAGCGCCTGCACGTTCGTGTTGAACGCCACGGGCGGCTCGGGCGCGGCGCCGATGTTGGGCAGGAGCAGCTTGCCGCCCCGGATGACGGCCGACGCGAGCTGGTTCGGGTAGGCGCCCTGGGGGTCCTTCACGATCACGTCGTCGGTGATGGCCGCGTTCTGGTCCGGACAGAAGATGGGATCGTGGAGGTTCGGGTTGCCTGCGGGGCAGAGCTTCGTGCGATCGGCGGCGAAGCCGCTCTTGGCGAGCGGCGCCAGCGTGATCTTCGTGACGGGCGTGAGCGCGCTCGCCGGGAAGGCCTGCACGACGCCCTCTTTGCCGTCGTCGAAGCCCTCGCCCGGACCGCCGGGAACGAGCTCGGCGAAGAACTGGGTGACGAAGACGGTCTCGTCGGAATCGTCTTTGTCGCCGTCGTTCGTGACCGCGACGGCGAACGGATTGCCACCGACCGGTACCGTGCCGACGACGCGCCGGCCGGCCGGATCGACGACCGCGACCGCACCGTCGGTGTAGTTGGCGACGAAGAGACGCGTCCCGTTCGGGCTCATCGCGCAGCCGCGCGGCTCGGTCCCGACCGGGAACTCGGCCACGACCTCGTTCGCGCGCGGGCCCTTCAACGCCACCACCGAGATGGTGCCGCTGGCCGCGTTCACGACGAACGCCTCCTTCTCCTTGGCGCCGATCGCGACGCAGCGGGGCTCGTGGCCGACGGCGATCTCGGCGATCTTGTCGCCGACGTCGGCGCCCCGGTTGCGCACCTGGAGGATCGTCAGGCTGTCGGCCTCGCGGTTCACGACCGCCAGGCGCGCGTCCTTCTTGTAGAGCGCGATCGGCGTCGATCGGGTCGGCAGCTTGGGTCGCCTCTGGGCCAGGGCGGGCGCGGGCAGCCACAGGCCAGCGGCGAGCAGGGCGGCGAGCGTTGCAGAACGGGTCATGGCGATCTCCTTCCGTCGAGGGTCGCCAGCCCTACGCCCCAGCCGTCGGGGCGGATGCGGGGGCCTATTTCGGTACGACGAACAGGGCCATGGCGATCTCCTCGCCCTTCGGCCCGGCCTGACGGGTCGCCTCGTAGGCCACGCGGTCGGCGGGGGTGCCGCTCTGGGACAGCTTCTGGGCCCGATCGAGCTCGCGCTTCACGAGACCCTCCATGCCCATGTAGCTCCCCCAGCCCATCTGCGGCGTACCGTTGATCATGAAGCCCGGCGTGCTGCGGAGGTCGAGCGAGGCGGCGAGGTCGGCCTCGTACTCCACCTGCGCCGTCACGGCGGGATCGTCCATGTCGGCCTGGAAGCGCGGGACGTCGAGACCGATCGCCTTGGCGTGCGCCGCGAGGCTGTCGTCGTCGAGCTGCCCGGGGTTCGCGAACACCCGGTCGTGGAACTCCCAGAACTTGCCCTGCCGGAACGCGGCGAGCGACGCCGCCGCCAGGCGGGAGGCGCGGCCGTGCATGGCGAGCGCGTTCTCCTTGAAGACGATGCGCACGTCGTTCGGATAGGTGCGCGCGAGGAGCTTCAACGGCTCGACGACGCGGCGGCACACCGGGCACTGGAAGTCGCTGAACACGAAGATCCGCACCGGCGCGTTCTCGGGCCCGAACGCGGGCGAGGGTCCGGGCGTCCCCTTGAGGCCGGCGACGGGCATCGTCGCCGGCTCGACGCCGTGCGGGAGCGGCGGCGTGCTGGCGGGCGTCGCTTCGATCGCGATCAGATCCTGTGCGGACAGCACCTTCGTCGTGGTGGTCGTCGGGGGCGGCGCCTCCTGCTCGGGCCCCGAGCAGGCGGCGATGAGGCCGGCGAACGCGAGAAACAAGACACGAACCGTCATGGGCGAAGTCCCATAGCACAAGGTCGTCCGCTCCGCCGCGCGGGCAGGGCGGGGCGGCCCGGCCGGCCACCACATCTGCTATATCGACGTCATGATCATCGGAGTCCCCCGCGAGATCAAAGCCGAGGAGAACCGCGTCGCCCTCACGCCGAGCGGTGCCGGCGCCCTGGTCGCGCACGGGCACCAGGTGCTCGTCGAGCACGGCGCGGGGGAGGGGTCGTCGCTGCCCGATCGTCTCTACGCCGACGCCGGCGCGCGGCTCTCCGACGCCGCGACCGTGTGGGGCGAGGCCGAGATGATCCTCAAGGTGAAGGAGCCGCAGCCACGGGAATACCCGCTCCTGCGACCCGATCTCATCCTCTTCACGTACCTGCACCTCGCGGCCATCCCGGACCTGGTCGCCGTGCTGCGGCAGAAGCGCGTTCGTGCCCTCGGCTACGAGACGCTCCAGCTCGACGACGCGTCGCTGCCGCTCCTCGCGCCGATGAGCGAGGTCGCCGGCCGCCTCTCGGTGCAGGTGGGTGCATGGTGTCTGCAGGCGCAGAACGGCGGCCGTGGCGTGCTGATCTCGGGCGCGTCGGGCGTGCGCCCGGCCAACGTCGTCATCCTGGGTGCCGGCATCGCGGGCGCCAGCGCCTGCCAGGTGGCGGTCGGCGTCGGCGCCCACGTGTCGATCCTCGACATCGCACCCGCGAAGCTCCGCTACGTGCACGACATCCTGGGCGGTCACGTGACGACCGTCATGTCGAACCGGGCGAACATCGAGGAGGAGGTGCTCGCCGCCGACCTCGTCGTCGGCACCGTCCTCATCCCGGGCGCGCTCGCGCCGAAGCTGGTGTCGCGCGCGCTCGTGCGCGCCATGCGTCGGGGCGCCGCGATCGTCGACATCTCGATCGACCAGGGCGGCTGCTGCGAGACGTCACGCCCTACGACGCACGACGATCCGATCTACGTCGAGGAAGGCGTCGTCCACTACTGCGTCACGAACATGCCGGCCATCGTTCCGCACACCTCGACCTACGCGCTCACGAACGCGACGCTCTCGTACGCCCTCGCCATCGCCGACCAGGGATTCGCGGCCGCGCTCCGCGCCTCGGCGCCGCTTCGCCTCGCGGCGAACGTGGTCGCGGGCGAGATCACGCATCCCGGCGTCGCCGCCGCGGTGGGCGCGGCGCCGGTGCCGGTCGAACGCCTGCTCTAGGACGCCCGCAGCGCTAGCTGCGTCCCCGCCACTTCATCATGCTCGTGTTGACGCCGAGCAACGCCGCCACGCGATAGAACACCCGGAACGGCGTGAGCGCCTTGAGCGCTGGGGTCACCTTCACGAGCCAGGGCGTACTCACCTGCGCCTTGTTCGCGAGCACGGCGCGCGTCGTCAAGTCCGCGACCCGATCGGCGGTCAGCAGGCGCGTCATGAACGGCGCCTTCGCTCCGTCGAACAGCCCCGTCGCGACGTAGCTCGGACAGATGGACGTCACGTGCACGTGGCCGTGTCCCAGAATCTCGAGCTCGACGGCGAGTGATTCCGAGAAGCCGATTACGGCCCACTTGCTCGACGCGTACGTCGCCCCGAACGGCAACCCGACGAAGCCCGACGCGCTCGCCACGTTGACGACGTGGCCGTCGCGGCCTGCGATGAGGTCGGGCAGGAACGCGTGCGTCATGGCCACCAGGCCCTCGGTATTCACGCGATAGGTCGTGAAGTGCTTCTCGAGCGGCACGTCGAGGAACGCACCGCCGAAGACGAGACCGGCGTTGTTGACCAGCACGTCGATGGGGCCGCCGTCGCGATGGATCTCGTCGCGCAGGCCCGTGATGCGCGACGCGTTGGTCACGTCGAGGGGGTACGTGCGCACGCGTGCGCCTTTGCGTGCGAGCTCGGCGGCGGTCTCGCGGAGCAGCGGCTCGTTCAAGTCGACGAGCAGGGTCTCAGCGCCGCCCGCGGCGAACCGCTCGGCGATCGCCTTGCCGATGCCCGAGGCGCCGCCGGTGATGAGCGCCCGCTTGCCCTGGAGGGTCTGCACGCAGCGCCTTATCGCGTGTCGTCGCGCGGGGGGCAACGTCGGTGCTCGTTCCGCTGACATGCGCCCGGGCGTCCGATCGTGCTACGCGTCCGCCATGGTCGCACGCGGCGCGCTCCTCGTCCTGCTCGCCCTGGCGATCGCGTCCGGATGCTCGGGCTCGGACCCGAAGACCGCCGACGAGCTGCGCGGGTCGATCGCGGCCTACGAGCAGGCCACGCCAGACGCTTCCGAGGACCGCATCAAGTCGCTCTTCGCTCGCCTGGACGCGGAAGTCGCCGCGGTACGGGCCGACGAGCTCGCCAAGCCCCCCGGCGCACGCGACGCCCTCACCCAGCGTCGCGAAGCCCTCGAGGCCGAGCGCCGCGATCTCCAGATGGCCTATCTGAAGGCCCGCGTGGCGCGCCTGGGCGCCGCCGCCCAGGACGCCCTCAAGAGCGTCGGCCAACAGCTCGGCCAGGAGTTGGAGGACGCGGGCCGCAAGCTGCGAGAGAGCTCGGAGGGGACGAACCCCCCCGCGACGCCGTGAGCGTCGCCCGCGCGCTCAGTCCGAGACCGCTTCGAGAAGCCGCGCCGTGTTCTTGCGGGCCGAGCCGAAGGTGGCCGCCCAGCAGGTGCCGTCCGCGTTCACGAGTTGCGCCGTCAGGGGCAGCGTCGCGAGCGGGAGGCGCGGGACACCCAGCCGCGCGCCCTTGCCGGCGACCTCGAGCGTCGTCGTACCGCTCGCGGTCGCGCCGAGTCCGACCGAACGAAGGCCCATGCTCGCGCGCGGGTCGGCGAAGCGGAATCCGGTTTTCGTCTCGCTCCAGCACGGCTTCTTCCCGCAGGTGGTGCCGGCCGGCGCCATCGCACCCGCGATGAGGTTCGCCGCGCCGTCGTAGATGCACAGGGCGTAGTCGGTGGTCGCGGTCGGATCGCCCAGGCCGGCCGGCGTCGTCGCGCCGGTCGTCTTCCAGCGCCACCCGAGCCGACCTTGCGCGGCGCGCGGCCCGACGCCGATGGCGATGCGCGCGGCGCGCGGCGCGCCGGTCGTGCGGCAATCCGTGCGCGCGGCGAGCGTACAGCCGTGGAGCTCCGGTCCTTCCGGCGGCAGCACCTTCGCTGCCGGGGACTCGATCGTCTTGCCGTCGGGCGTCTCGCGCACCGGCAGGCGCAGCTCGAGCCGGCTCACCGTCACCGTGAACACGCCGTTCGAGGGCCGCACGTACCCCGCGCTCTGGCCGAGCAGCTCGAGCTTCGGGACGTGCCCGGTGGCGAAGCGCCAGCCGTTCGCATGGAGCTGGAAGACCTGTCCGGGCGCATTGTCGGTGCGCGGCCGGTAGACCGACTGCGCGACCAGCGTCTGGTTGCCGTCGGGCGCGACGTCCCACAGCCGCCCCACGACCTGCGCGCCTTCACCCGTCGACGCGAGATCGGCGATGATCGTCGGCGCGCCGAGGAGCGTGTAGCCGTCGCCCTTCACGACCGGCAGCCGGTACGTCGCGGCGCCCGCATCGTCGGCGGCGGGAACGGTGCGGCACGGCGTGCCGCCCGCGAGCAGCGGATCGGTCGCCTTCGCATTGTCGGGATTGCCGCCGGCCGAGTCGAAGCGCTGCGTCTTGCGGGTCGCATAGCGCACCTCGCCGGGATGGATGGAGTCCCAATCGCTCGCGGTGAACGGCCCTTCCTCGCTCGCGCCGTTGCACGGCTGCGTGAAGGCCTCGATCGCCGGCAGCGGATCGCC
>DATJZY010000119.1 GCA_035577985.1 Candidatus Eisenbacteria bacterium | reverse complement strand
GCGCTCCGGCCCGACCCGGAGCGCGACGCTCACCCGGGGTCACGAACGAGCGCTCAGTATGCGCTCATCGCGGGCGCGCCGGCGGCCTCGGCCGGGCAGAGCCCACGGTTCTGCACGAGGATCTCGATCGCGCGGCGGGCGAGGCGGCTCGGGGCCGCGTGCTCGTTCTCCCAGCGGTTCACGGTCGATGCGGTGACCGCGATCGCGTGCGCGAACTCCTCCTGCGTCATACGAAGCTGCTGTCGAATGTTGCGGATGTCGTTCCCCTTGTCCGTCATCATTTCTTTCGCCTCTCCCTTTCGCACTGACGTGCGGAGTCTACGCCCCTCTGACGTGCGCCACGCCAGGGATGTGTCACCGCGACACAAGTGCCCGTCTCTCCACGTCACCGGTGCAATGCCTGTACCGACCTCCTACGACGTCCTGAGCGACCCTCCCCGGCCCGCCGTGGCCCGTTTCGAGCTGGCGGCACGCCGATTGATCGAAGGCTGGCTCGAGGATGGTCGGGTCCGGGCGACGGCCCAAGACCTGGCTCTCGCCACCGAGTTCCTGCGGCACTGCGGCCTGCGCGCCGAGCCCCTGCCGGGGCTCGAGGTCCGGCTCACGTCGGACAAGGGCCGCACGACCATTACCACCCGCGACGACGCGGTCGTCACCGCGCTGCGCTGCCTGGTCGACATGCAGCGGGCGACGGCGCTGCTCGTCGCACGCGCCGCCTGAGGGCGGCGTCTCCGCCCACACCGGACGGGTCCGGAAACCCCCTCCCCGGGCCCTCCGGTCGGCGGCGGAAGGTCGCCTGTGACGATCAGTTCGCGAGCAGGCAGCGCTTCAGCTGCTTGCCGTGCGGGATCGCTCGCTTGACGACCTTCACCTGCCCCAGGATCTTCTTGCGGCAGGCGCGCGACATGTCGCCGTGGGCGACGAGCGCGCGCGCTGCGCGCAGCGTCTTGCGCAGGCTCTGCCGGGCGCGCTTCGTGCCGTGGCGAGCGACGAGCAGCTCGGCCCTGGTGGCCGGCGTCCCGTCGGGGGCCACGCTCACCTGCAGGCGGAGCTCGTCGCATGCGCCGGCGAACATCGACGTGACGCTCGACGGAATCTCCTCCTCGCCGCAATCGAGCTTGCCCTCGCACTGGCAGTAGGCGGCGTCGAGGCAGGTCTTGTCCGCACAGACGGGATTGCTGGCGAGGCACGTGGATCCCTTGTCCTGATCGCAGCAATCCCAGCGGTAGATGAAGCACCCGACGCACACGCGGCACTGGCCGCCCGGGCAGTCCGAGTCCGTGGTGCAGCAGCCGTCCGCCCCGCTCGGCTCGTGGCGGCAGCCGGCGAGGGGGTCGGCGATGTCGTTCGTGCACGGGTTGTTGTCGTCGCAATCGGGTGTGGGGCCCAGCTGGCAGCACAGCCCGCGCGTGCAATCGTTGCGGCAGTCGTCGGTGTCGATGTCGTTGCCGTCGTCGCACTCCTCGCCGTCCTCGACGAGCCCGTTGCCGCACACCGCCGTGGCGTCGGCGGCGCGCGGGGCGAGGCGCTGCTGGTGGACGCTCGCGTTCGCGATCGTGATCGCGTCGAACAGGTAGACGCGCGACGGCCCGGGGCTACCGACGAGGATTCCGGCTTCGCTGGCGGCGACCGAGAAGCCGAAGCTGTCGAACGCGCCCTGCGGTGGGTTGCGGATCGTCTGGAGCAGCGTCCCGGTGGCGCCGTCGAAGAGGTAGACCGCGCCGGTGTCGATCGCACCGTCGTCGACGAACGGCGCGCCGACGAGGATGCGGTCGCCGAGCAGCGCCACGGACGCACCGAAGTTGTCCCAAGGCTGCGGGTTCGGGCTCGTGAGTCGATAGAGCACGACCCCGGTCGTCCGGTCGATCACGTATGCCGCGCCCGCGGCCTCGGCGCCGCTGTTCGCGAGCGGCGCCCCGACGACGATCCACTGGCCGAGCGCAACCGACGCACCGAATAGATCGGTGGTGGTCTCGGGGCTCGGGACGAACCGCTCGAGGGCCGCCGAATCCGCGCCGAACATGTAGACCGCGCCCGCGCGGGCACCGCCCGAACCGTCGAAGGGTACGCCGATCAGGACCTCGGAGCCGTCGCCCGCGATGGCGGCACCGAAGAAGTCGCCCGCCACCGGAACCGGCTTCGAGTACGTCACCTGCAGTGCCCCGGTCTTGCCGTTGAGCCGATACGCGACGCCGGTGTCGCGGTCGCCGCTGAACGGCACGCCCACGAGCACGTCGGAGCCGATCGTGCCCAGGGCGAAACCGAACTCGTCGGCGTTGGACGGGTTCGGATTGAGGAGCGTCGGGCCCTTCACCTTGCCGTCGAAGATGTAGACCGCGCCCGCGCGCTGCTCGCCGTGCTGTCCGGTCGCGAGCGGGGCGCCGACCACGACCGATCCCGCCAGCGTGGCGACCGACGCACCGAAGCGACTTCCGCGCCCCGCGACGCCCTTCACCCAGCCACTGCTCTGCCCCGTCGTCGGATTGATGCGGACGAAGAGCCCATAGCCGGCGGCGCCGTCCGGCGCCCCGACGACCAGGGTGCCGTCCTCCGCGACCGCCGCCGCGCCGAAGGCGTCGTGCGAGAGGCGATCGCGGAACTTGGCGACGATGTCCATGCCGTCGAAGGTGTAGGTCGCGCCACCCTTCGGCGTTCCAGTATCGTCGCCCGGCGTTCCGACGAAGAGCCGTCCGTCGAGCTTCGCCACGCCCGCGCCGAAGCCGTTGCCCGCGGTCGGCGAGGGGTTCTCGAGGACGTTGGACAGCGCGCCGTCGGTCGCGTCGAACTCGAACGCCGCGCCGCCGGTGATGCCCTCGACGACCACGCCGGGCGCGCCGACCACGATGGTGCTCCCTTCGACGGTAATGGCCGCGCCGAAGCGATCCCCGGGCTGCCCGTTCGGCTGCTCGTAGGTCCGCACGAGCTGACCCGTCTGGCCGTCGAACCGCGCGACCATCCCCTGGCCCTGGCCGGACCCGGGTGCACCGATCACGACGTCACCGTCGACGAACGCCACCGCGGCGCCGAACTCGTCTCCCGCCTCGGGTGGGACGCCCGAGAAGCCCGCCAGCAGCGAGCCGGTAGCGGCGTCGAAGAGGTACGCGGCTCCGGGTACATCCGGACTGCCGGGCGCGCCGACGAGAATCATCCCGTTCGCCGCCGCGAGCGCGCTGCCGAAGCGGGCCCCGGCGACCACGGCCGGCGCCTGCAGGACGACGTGCGGCGTGCCGGTGGCTTGCTCGAAGACGTAGACGCGTCCCGCGTCCACGGCGCCGTCGACGTCGCTCATGGGCGCTCCGACGGCGAGGAAGTCGGACAGCGCGGCGACGGCCATCGCGAAGCCGTTCCCGGCCTCGTCGACCGGCGACACGAGCTGGACGGCGGTGGGCGAGGCGAAGTCGGGGAAGAAGTACGCCGCCGGGATACCGGGTGCGCCGACCAACACACCGTTGCCCAGGACCGCGACGGAACCGCCGAACTCGTCGCCCGTAGTGGGTGTACCGGGCTTCGTGACGCGCGCGACGACATCGCCGAAACCAGGTGTTCCGGGCGAGCCGCCGGCGGCGACGACGATCACCTGCCCCGCGCTCCGGATGAGCCCGAGGGGGGCGTCGACGTCGTCGTGGGGTGCTCCGATGAAGAGGCGTCCGCCCGCGGCGACCAGCACGTTGCCGAGCTGCGGCGGCGGGACGCCGGCGACGACGGGCGACGGGATGGTCGTCGCGAGTTCGAACTGCGGCGCGAGCGTCGTGCTGGTCGTCGACGGCGGCTCCGCGGTCGTGGTGGTGGTCGGTGCCTCCGTCGTCGTCGTGGGCGGCTCGGTCGTGGTGGTCGTGGTCGTGACGACCTCGGTCGTCGTGGTCGTCGGGACGCACCGGCCGTCGATGCAGACGAGCGCACCGGACGGCGAGCCGCCGTTGCAGTCGTCGTCCGTCGCGCACTCGGGGAGCGTCGTCGAGGTCGTCATGGTGGTGGTCGTCACCGCCTCCGTCGTCGTCGTGGGCACCTCGGTCGTGGTGGTGCTGGTCGTCCCACCGGCTTCGGTCGTGGTCGTCGTCGACGGCTCGGTCGTGGTCGTCGACGCGATGGTCGTGGTGGTGGGCGACGGGACCGTGGTCGTCGTCGGGGCTGCGGTGGTGGTGGTCGTCGACCCCAACGTCGTGGTCGTTGGGGCGGCGGTCGTCGTCGTCGACGCGATCGTCGTCGTGGTGGGCGACGGGACCGTGGTCGTCGTCGGCGCCGCGGTCGTGGTCGTAGTCGACCCCAGGGTCGTGGTCGTGGGGGCCGCCGTCGTGGTGGTCGGCTCGGTCGTGGTCGTCGACGCGATCGTCGTCGTCGTGGGCGACGGGACGGTGCTCGTCGTCGGCGCCGCGGTGGTGGTCGTGGTGGTCGACGACGCCAGGATCGTCGTCGTGGGGGCCGCGGTCGTCGTCGTGCTCGAAGTCGTCGCCTCCGTCGTCGTGGTCGACGCCAGAGTCGTGGTCGTGGGGGCCACGGTCGTGGTGGTCGGCTCGGTCGTCGTCGTCGACGCGATGGTCGTCGTCGTGGGCGACGGAACCGTGGTCGTCGTCGGTGCCGCCATGGTCGTCGTCGTGGTCGACGCCAGGGTCGTGGTCGTGGGCACCTCGCTCGTCGTCGTCGGTCGCTCGGTCGTGCTCGAGGTCGTGACTTCGGTCGTCGTGGTCGTCGGCCGGGGGAAGCACTGGCCGTCCAGGCAGATGAAGGCCCCGTCCGGCGAGCCGCCGTTGCAGTCGCCGTCCATCCTGCACTCCGGGAGCGTCGTCGACGTCGTCGTTGTGGTGCTCGGCGCCTCGGTCGTGGTCGTCGACGGGGCCGTGGTCGTGGTGGCGGCCTGGGTCGTCGTCGTCGGCCGCTCCGTCGTCGTCGTGGGGGCCTCGCTCGTGGTGGTCGGCCGCTCGGTCGTCGTCGTGCTCGACGTCGTGGGCTCGGTCGTGGTCGTCGACGGAACGATCGTGGTCGTGGGTACCTCGCTCGTCGTCGTCGTGCTCGACGTCGTGGGCTCGGTCGTCGTCGTTGGCACCTCGCTCGTGGTCGTGGGCGGCGCCTCGGTCGTCGTCGTGCTGGTG
Source organism: Candidatus Eisenbacteria bacterium (assembly GCA_035577985.1). NCBI lineage: Bacteria > Candidatus Eiseniibacteriota > Candidatus Eiseniibacteriota bacterium. The sequence continues at coordinate 18,578 of DATJZY010000119.1, read as the reverse complement.
GTCGTCTCCTCGGTCGTGGTCGTCGATGGCTCGGTCGTGGTGGTCGTCGTAGGCACGGTCGTCGTGTACGGGCGGATACGCGTGACGCCGATCGTGTACGGGCCGATCGTGTCGTCGTCCGAATCCGTGACCAGGAGCGTGACGACGCCCGACACGCCGAGCGGTACGGTGTCACACGTGCTGCCGCAGGCGAGCGTGCCGTCGGTGAGCGTGATCGGAGCTCCGGTCGCGTCGAACGCCTGCCAGACTGGCGCGAACGACCCGAAGGTGCCCGTCGACACGATCTGCGCCCGCAGGACGTCGCCGGCATCGGCGAGCAGCGTGAACGTATCGGTCTCGCCACCGGTGTTGATGACGCCGTCGCGGCTGCCGCCGTCGTCGATCGGTTGCGTGCCGTCGGCCTGGCCGAAGAGCGTCCGCGCGCAGACGGGGGTCGGCGGACCGTTGTCGCCGCCGTTGGCGGTCGCGGAGACGGCCTCGACGGACACCGTGTACGAGCCGAGGCCGAGGCCGGGATCGTAGACGCTCAGCCTGAAGGTGCCACCGGCCGGCAGCGGCGACGTCTCGCAGCGCCCGGTGCATTCGGAGCCGCCCTTCGACAGCAGCACGGGGTTCTGCCCCGCGTCGACCAGCGACCAGCGCGGCGTGAAACCGGGTAGATGAAAGGCCGGCACGACGCTGATGCTCACCACCTCGCCGGGCTGCGCGAGCAGATCGAACTCGTCCGTGCCGAGCGCGAGCACGCGCGAGAGCGCTACCCCGCACGAGATCTTGCGCGGTGGGGCCGCACCCGCAGGGGTGGCGAGTGCCGTCGCGAGGATCGCGAGGACCCACAGGCGAAAATGTCGACTCATCAGGGCGCTACAGTCCGTGTCACGACGCGAGCGGGGTCGCGCGAGGCGTGATCCGGACAAGGCCTACGGACGGCCATGTCCTTCGTCAACCCCTGGTCGCGATGCCGTGCCGTTCGCCATGCGCGGTGATCAGTCGATTTCGCAGACGGTTTTGCGACCGGCCGTGTGTCGCTGCCCGACAGGGAGGTGCCATCTGGCGTTCCTGCACGGGCTCGGGCATGCCGTCGTGGTGCTGAACGAACAGCCGGAGGCGGTCGTCGCCATCCTGCGGTCGGCGCTCTCCGACCGGCCCGATCCTCGACTCGGCGACGTCCTGCACGGCCTGCGACGCGACTGGGAACGCCTCGGCAGGCGTCGTTATCCGGGCCTCGGCGACGGCCTCGAAGACGCGCTGCAGGTGGCACTGATGAAGGTCATCGCACCCGAAAAGCTGGATGGATTGAAGGATCCCTCGCGCCTCGCTGCCTGGGCCCGGAGCATCTTCATCCACGCGGTGATGGACGTGGCGCGCGACGTCCGCCGGCACCGCGGGCAGCGCCTCGCAATGAGCTCGGAGGACGATGCCGAGGAGATCCTGCGGGACCGCCTCGCGAGCTCCGAGCCGGACCCCGAGGAGACGACCGCCGGCCGCGAGCGCCTGGCGATCGTTTCGCGCTGCATCGGGCAGCTCGAGGTCGCCCGCCTGCGCTTCGTCGAAGGCCTGCCCGAAAAGGACATTGCCGAGCGTCTCGACCTGTCCCGGGACGGTGTTGCCGGGCAGCTCAAGCGGATCCGCAAGGCCATCCGCAATGCCCTGGGAGAGCCCGAATGACCCGTCGACACATAGGGTTTACCCCAAGCGTCTCCCCCCTGGACACGTGACGCACGCCAACGCCATTTCTGCGCTGATCGCCCTGGCCACCGAGCCCCCAGTGGGGCCCTGGCCCGACGCCGCGGTGCGCGACGCCGCGACGGCGCACGTGGCACGGTGCTCCGACTGCTGGACGTCACTCGCCCGCCTGCTCGAGCAGGCGACGGGGCAGCGACCGGCGGACGACGCGCGCATGCGCGCGCTGTTCGGCTGCGAGACGATCCAGGACGTGCTGTACGAGCTCGTCGGTCTCGACGCGGCGGCGATTGCGCGCACCGCGCCGGCCGCCGCGCGTCACCTCGGGTGGTGTCACGCATGCCGGAGTCGGTTCGCCGAGCTCGTGCTCGTCGAGCGCGACGTCCGCGACGCGGCCGAGCCGCGCTGGACCGAGGTGCTCACGAAGGCGGGCGAGCGCGCGCACGAGGTCGCCGGGCGTGTCGTCGTCCGCATCGGACGTGCCGTGGCGGGGCTGCTGGAAGTCCCGGAAGGATTCGGCGTCTTCGGTCCCGGACTGGCCGCGGCTGCGGTGCGCACCGCCGCGCTCGAAGCCGTCGGCGACGCGCCGCGACCGCTCGGGCAGTCGACGCGCTTCGAGCTGGGCGAGACCGGCGTCTGGGCCGAGCTCGGCGTCGAGTCCGCCGACGATGCGCACGTGACCCTCGCGCTTCGCCTCAGCACGCACGAGGCGGGTCCCTTCTCCGTCCACATTCACGAGGTTCGCAGCGATGAAGAGGTCCTCGTCGCGCGGCACACGCTGCGCGGTGAAGAGCCCGTCGTCGTCCGTGGCCTCTGGCCGGGGTCCTTCATCGTCGAGCTGCATGAGCCGCGAGACGGCCAGTGCTACCGCGTGCGGTTGGACGTCGGTTCGCGAAACTGAGCTCCAGGGCGGACTCCGTGAGTGGACCCGCCCCCCGCACAATGGTAGGTGCCCTCCACCGAGACGACGCCCGAGCTCGGCGAGGCCGCTCTGACGCACGTCGCCCAGACCCGCGGATGTCCGCGCGAGCTGCCCGCTCGCCGTCACCCCGTTCCCGCGCGGCCCTGGTGCTCCGCGCCCGCATGAGCATGGCGGTCGGCGCGACGCTCACGATCGAGCCCCTCGCCGGCGGCGCCCTGCGCCTGCGCCTCGACGTCCCCGAGCGCGATCTCGGCGAGCCGCTCCAGCAGGAGTTCCGGCAGCCGATCGACGACGCCACGCTGCGCGCGCTGCAAGCGAGCGCGCCCACGCTCCTGCGCGCCGGCGAGCGACCCGCCTTCGGCGCCGACGCGCGCGCGTGCGGCGCCATGCTGTATCGCACGCTCGTGCCCGAGGCGCTGCGCCCGGAGCTGCGCGCGCTCACGGGGCCGCTCGTGATCGCGACCTCGCTCGTCGGCGTGCCGTGGGAGATCCTGCACGACGACGAGGAGTTCTGGGGGCTGCGTTACACGATCGGGCGGCGCCTCCTGCTCGAGCGTCCGATCGCGACGCGGGCGCCCGCGGTGCGACGCGAGCGTCCGCGCGCGCTCGTCGTCGGCGTCGATCCGCGCGGCGACCTGCCGTTCGTGCGCGCGGAGGTCGAGGCGGTGTGCGACGCCCTCGAGCGCCTCGCCGACGTCGACTGCGTGAGCGATCGCCTCGCGACGTTCGAGCGGGTCGTCGGCTATCTGGGCGAAGGCTTCGACATCGTCCACTTCTGCGGCCACGTCGTGACCGACGAGCGCGGCGAGTCGGCGCTGCTGCTCGCGGGCGAGGAGCGGCTGCCGGCGCGCGTCGTCGAAGCGAATCTCGCCGGACGGCCGCTCGTGTTCGTCAACGGCTGCGCGAGCGCGGCCGCCGCACCCGCGCAGCCGTGGGACGCAACCGTGTCGAGCGTCGCGCACGCCTTCCTGGTCGGCGGAGCGACCGCGGTCGTCGGCACGGTCGCCGAGGTGAGCGACGCGCGCGCCGCGACGCTCGCGGCCACGTTCTACGAGCGCGCGCTCGGCGGCGCGTCGCTCGGCACGGCTCTCCGCGAGGCGCGGGCGCGCGTGCGGGAGGTCGCGCCGGCGTCGCCGGCGTGGTTGTCGTTCGTGCTCTACGGCAATCCGGCGCGCACGCTCGGGCGCGACGAGCGCGGCAAGGTGATCCCGCTGCGTGCCGACGTCGCTGCGCCCCCCGTCGTGACCCCGGTCACGGTCACGCCACTTCCGGCGCCGTCGCGCGTTCGCGGCAGATGGGGCACGTGGGCCCTCGTCGCGGTGGCGGTGCTGCTGGCGCTCGGGCTCGTCGTCCGGTTCGGCCGCTCGCTCCTGCCGGCCGCCGGCGGGCCGATCGCCGTCGGCGTGATGGACGTCTCCGCACGGGGCGCAGGGGTCCCCGACTGGATGCGGACGCTCACGCGCGACAGCCTCAACACCGTGCTCTCGCGCGTCCCGAACGTGCAGGTCTACTCGCGCCAGAAGATCGACTTCCTGCGCGAGAAGCGACACCTGACCGAGATCGAGGCCGCGGAGGCGCTCGGCATCCGCAAGATGGTCGCGGCGCGGGTCGGCGTCGCCGGCGACGAGGTGACGCTCGACGTCGAGGTCGTCGACATCGCCAGCGGCCTGCTCGAGTCGATCGAGCGCGTCGAGGGTCCGGAGTCGAAGCTCCTCGACCTGCAGACCGAGCTCGCCCTCCGCACGCTCACCGCGCTCGGCGTCCATCCGTCGGCGGACGAGCTCCGCCGGATCGTCGAGCAGCGCCGCGACGCCACCGTCGAGGCGTATCGGCTGCTCACCGAGACGCTCGGCGGGTCCGGCGGATCGGCCGCGCCGAAGCCGACTGCCCCGCCGTCGACGCTGCCCCCGAACGGCGCAGGATCGTCGTGGCTCGAGCTGACGCCGCCCGCGTACGCCCAGGTCCCCGACCAGGACGAGGTCGCCATTCGCGAGCTGCTGCGCCGCTACGCGGCGGCGCTCGAGGCGAAGCAGGTCGACGCGCTCGCCCAGCTCCAGACCGATATGAGCGATGCCCAGCGCGCGTCGCTCGCCCGCTACTTCGCGGTCGCCCAGGACCTCCACGTGCAGGTGCGCGACGTCGACGTCCTGGTCGAGGGCGACGACGCCGTCGTCACCTTCACGCGCGAGGACACGTTCACGGATGCGCCGAGCGGCCGCCCCATGCGGCTCGAGGTGCGCATCACCGGCCGCCTCTTGAAGCAAGCGGGTGGATGGAAGATCAAGTCGCTCGGGAGCCCGTCATGAAGCTCGTGCTCGCCGTTCTCGGGCTCGCCCTCGCCGCGGGCGGGGCGCGGGCCGATCTGATCGATCGCTTCGACACGCCGCTGCTGCGTCCCTTCGGCCAGGCGCTCGCGCGCGCGGTTGGACGCACGCTCCCGGTGCCCGCCGCGTCGAGCGGCGTGCGCTTCACGTTCAACCCCGAGACCTCCGCGTTCGAGCGCGAGACCGAGATCCTGGGGCAGCTCTACCTCGAGCGGGCGCAGCCGATCGGGAAGAACGTGCTCAACGTCAACTTCACGTACCAGTGGGTCAAGTTCGACAGCTTCGACGGCAAGGACCTGAACGACCTGCGCGACGTCGGCGTGCCGATCGTCCAGCCGCGCGGCGCCGGCGCCGGCGACCAGTTCCAGATCCCCCGTTTCGACGTCGGCCTCGTGACCAACGAGATGACGACGAGCGCGACCTACGGCATCACCGACGACCTCGAGGTGAACCTCACCATCCCGGTGCTCTACACGACGCTCGACGTCGACCCGCTCCTGCACAACCTCACGACTGGCCAGACGCAGACCGGCAGCGAGAACGGTTCGGCGCTCGGTGTCGGCGACATCTTCCTGCGCGCCAAGTACCGCCTGCTGCGCGGGAGCTGGGGCGACGTCGCCGCCGGGCTCGTGTTCCGCCTGCCGTCGGGCAACGAGAACAACTTCCAGGGCACGGGCGACTTCGAGCTGAGCCCGATGCTCTACGCATCGACGCGATCGATCGAGGTCGCGCCCGGCATGCGGCTGCAGGGCTACGTGAACGCGGGGCTCGACTTCGTGCCCGCGGACTCCTCGCTCAGCGAAGGCCGCTACGGGATCGGGCTCGACTGCATGCTCGCCGAGCGGGTAACGCTGTCGGGGGCATTCCTCGCCCGCAACTCGTTCGGCCGCCTGGTCCCACCGGGCACCTTCGACGTCCCGCGCGCGAACGGCACCCGCACGCCGCTCTTCGGTCTCAACCCCGGCCAGGAGAACTACTACGACGTCTCGGTCGGGGGCCGCGTCGACCTCTGGCACGATCGGGTCTTCGGGCTGTTCAACGTCATCGTGCCCGTCAATCGCGACGGCGTGCGGTCGAACGTGATCCCGCTGGTGGGCATCGAAGCGACGTTCTGACGCCCCCTCCCATGAGCTGCGCCGACCGAGTATGAGCGGGGGCATGCCATGGGCCGCCACGAAGCTCCGCCTCCCGACGCGCGATCAAGCGCTGCCGGGACGCTCGCAGAAAATGCCCGTGCCCGAAACCCATTTCGTCTCCGGCGCACGCATCGTGCCGCCGTTCCCCGACGGCCTCGAGCTGGCCCAGTTCGGGCTCGGCTGCTTCTGGGGCGCCGAGCGCAAGTTCTGGGAGACGCCGGGCGTCTACTCGACCGCGGTCGGCTACGCGGGCGGCTACACCGAGAACCCCACCTACCGCGAGGTGTGCAGCGGCCTGACCGGCCACACCGAAGCCGTGCTCGTCGTCTTCGATCCGAGGAAGGTGTCGTACGAGGCGCTCCTCCGGCTCTTCTGGGAGAGCCACGATCCGACGCAGGGCATGCGGCAGGGCAACGACACCGGCACCCAGTATCGCTCTGCCATCTACTACTACGATCAGAAGCAGAAGGAGGCCGCCGAAGCGTCACGCGACGCGTACCAGGCGGCGCTCACGGCGCGCGGCCACGGCACGATCACGACCGAGATCGCGCCGGCGCCCGAGTTCTACTACGCGGAGGACTACCACCAGCAGTACCTCGCAAAGAATCCGGGCGGCTACTGCGGGCTCGGCGGCACCGGCGTCGCGTGCCCCGTCGGGCTCAACGCCTAGCCGCACCCAGCTCGACGGTCACCACCGGATCGCCTTCGGCCGGCTCGCCGCCCTGAGCCTCGGCGCGTGCGATCTGCTCTGGCGCGATGCCGTACTTCTCGCGCAACGTCTTCTCCACCAGCGCCACACGCGCTTCGCCGAGCTTCTGCAGCTCGGCCGCCGACGGCGCGGGCACGTCGGCCACCCATTCGTCGAGGGTCTTCGCGTCCGAATCCTCGAGCTTGCCTTCCTCGCCGCGCGAGCGCGCGTCGAGCGCGTCCATGATGCGGCCGCGCCCGCCGACGTTGCGGATCGAGCCGATGACGCCCTTGCGCGGCCCGAGCGACTTCAGGAGCGCCTGCTCGCGGAGCCCGCGCGCGTCGATCGCGGTCCGCGGCGCAGCGAGCGTCACACCGAGACCGGGCCGGCTCGCGAGGAAGCTCGCGACCTGCTGAACCTGCTCCTCGCCGGCCGAGTCGAGGAGCGCCGATCCCGCGTGGAACTTGATCGGCGCCGGCGCGAGGCTCCCGCCGCCGCTGCCGCCGATCGGCAGCACGGCGCCCACGAGCTTCAAGGGCGACATGAGGGTGCCGACGAGCGCCTTCACGAGCGCCTGCGCGATGATCGTGCCGAAGGCGATCTGCGTCCCCTTCTCGTCCACCTGCACGGGGATCGTGATGTCGATGTTGCCCTGCCAGTCGCGCAGGAGCGCGATGGCGACCGTGATCGGGATGCCGAGCTGCTCCAGCATCACGTTCTGGCCGCTCCGGCTCGCGAGATCGAAATTGGAGAGCGTGATGTCGGTGGTGGTGTCGTAGCGCGCGCCGCTGATCTGCGCCTTGGTCGTGACGAAGAGCGCGCCGCGCGCGATGCTGTAGGGCGACACGCTGGTCACGTACGGGTTGAACGGCGAGAGCTGCAGGTTCTTCACCGTGACGTCGACCTTGCTCCGCGGGCCGTAGCCGCCCTTCGCCTCGATCGTGCCCTTGGTCGGCGTCTGAGTCTTGAACGAGAACGCGCCCACCTCGGGATTCGGGTACTTCACGCGCTGCACGTCGACGTCGATCGGCGAGAGCGCCGTCCAGAAGAACGGCTTCACGGTGCGGTCCATCACGTCGACCCGGCCCTGCGTCAGCTTGAAGCTCGCGACCGTCGCCTGGGGAGGCGGGCCGGCAGGGCCGGCGGGCTTGGCCGGCGGCGGCGCCTCTTCTTTTTTCTGCGCCTCGGCCGGCTTCGGGGGCGGTGCGAACGACGGGAGCACGATGCCCTTGACGGTGCGCGTGACCCGCGCATACGGCGCAGTGATCTCGACGTTGCCGAGGGCGACCGTGATCGGTCGTCCGGTCGCGGGCTCCTTCGCGAGCACGCCCGGCACGGTGACGTCGGTCACACCGATCGCGATGCGCGTGGCCCCGGCGGAGAATTCCTTCGGATCGGTCGCAGCCACCCACGGGCCGTCGAGCGAGAACGTGCCGTCCGAGACCCGCGCATCGCCAGGCGTCGGCGCACCCGTGCCGAGCGCGACGTGCGCCTTGCTGTCGAGCTTCCCCGCCTGGAGCAGGCTCGACGAGGCCACTCCGAGCACGTCGAGGAAGTCCGACAGCCCGAGCTGCGTGCTCGCCACCTCGCCGTCGAAGCCGAAGGTGTCCAGGCGCAGCGTGCCGTCGACGTCGATGTGGCCGTCGTTGTGTTTGAGCGCGAGCTTCACGGGCGAGGTCGTGTGCCGCGGCCCGGAGAGACCCTTGGTGTCGATCCATACGCCGACGTCGATCGGCGGCTTTTCGGAGATGAGCCGCACGGTCGAGCCGTCGAGAGTGAACGTGCCGACCGACCAGCTCCACGGCGCCGACGGCTCGACCTTCTCGTCGGGTGGGGCGTTCGCCTTGATCGCCGCGCGTGCCGCCTTCGCAGCCGCGAGGACGGGGAGCACGTCGGGACCGAGCGGACGCACCGGGATCACGGCTCCTTCGAGCGCGACACTGTCGATGCGGGCGTCGTGCTTCACGAGATCGACCTTGCCGATCCCGACCGCGAGCCGATTCCACCGAAGGGCCGGCTCGTCGAGCCCGGCCACCCAGGCGGTCAGGTCCCCGAGGTCGAGCTTGCCGGACAGCTCGTTGCGCCCGCCCGTCTCGAGCCGATAGCGCAGGCCCATCGTGAGCGTGCCCGTGAGGTCGCTCCAGGCCACGTTCGGCACGTAGATCCGCGAGCGGTGGACCGGCAGGCGCGTCACGGCGATCGTGACGTCGATCGCCATGCCCTCCGTGCGCGGCACGAACCGCGTACGGCTCCGGATGGCACCCTCGTCGAGCTTCACGTCGAGCTTGATGTTCGCGGGACCGCCGTAGACGTCGGGCTCGAAGGCGATGTTCTTCACCTCGATCGACTGGAGCCCGACGTCCACCGGCTCGGACCCGGGCACCACGAGATCGCGGAAGCGCACGCCCCCGCGATGCAGGACGAAGTCGTCGATGCCGATTCGCCAGGTCGATTTCTGCGGCGGAGTCCCCTCGGGCGGCGGCTCGGATTTCGGCACCAGCGCCATGAGGTTGATGTCGCCCGACTGGAGCCGATCGAGCTTCACGTGGGGCTCGGAGAGCTCGACTTCCTCCAGGCGGATCATCTTCTTGAACAACGACAGCCAGGCCAGGTTCACGGAGAAGTGCTTCCAGCCGATCAGCGACTCGTCGTCGGGGGCCGCGTCCTTGGCGCGCACCGTCACGTCGTCGAGCGCCACGAAGCCGCGCAGGAGCCGCAAGGTCACGTCGCCGACCTTCACGTTGGCGTTGAGGGTCTCCGACGCACGCGTCTCGATCTGCGAGCGCACGATCGAGGGCAGCGCGATCCTCAGAATCACGATCAGCAGCGCGAGGATCGCCCACCACCAGCGTCGAACGAAGCGCACGGTCAGTCCTCGTGGAAGAAGTCGATCATGGCGCGACTCGTGAGGTCGGGTTCCTCGTGGAGCAGCCAATGGCCGGCAGCGTCGACCCGGATGAGCTCACCACCCGGGCAGTGCTGCACGCTGAGATCGGCCATGCGCGGCTCGAAGAACCGATCCTGCACGCCCCACACGATGCGCGTCGGCACCTTGACGGTGCCGTCGCCCCTGGTCCGATAGGGATACTGGAACGCCGCGCGGTACCAGTCGACCATCGTCGACATCGCGTCGTCCCGCGCCCACGCCGCCTTGTAGTAGGAGAGCTCGGTCGCGTCGAAAGTCCCTGGACGACTCGTCTCCTGGAGGTTGCGTGCGACGAGCGCCCAGTCGCCCATCCGCATCACGACTTCGGGGACGACCGGGATCTGGAAGAAGGTGCGAAACCACGTGGTCGTAGTCGTATCCCGCTCCGCGGCGCTCTTGGCCGCCTCCTCCCACGCGAGCGGGTGCGGAGCGTTGAACATGACGAGGCGGCGCACGCGCTCGGGATGCTCCAGGACGACGGTCCACGCGACCGCGCCGCCCCAGTCGTGGCCGGCGAGGTAGACGCGATCGATGTGGAGCGCCGAAAGAAGCGCGAGCACGTCGGCCGTGAGCGCCTCGCGCCGGTAGTCCTCGACTTCCTCCGGCTTGTCCGACGCGTTGTAGCCGCGCTGGTCGGGTACGATGACGTGGAAGCCCGCGTTCGCGAGGCGCACGATCTGCGCCTTCCAGCCCCACCAGAACTCCGGGAAGCCGTGCAGGAGCAGGACCGGCGGGCCGCTCGCGGGCCCTGCCTCGACCACGTTCAATCGCACCTCGCTCGCCGGCACCATGTGCGCGCGCAGCTCGACGCCGAGCTCGCGCTGCCCCACGGCCACCTGGTCGACGGGTTCGTGGTTGCCGCTCTGGTAACCGGTCACCAGCAGGACCACGACCGCGGCCACGATCGCAGCGAGCCATCTTCCGAGCCGCCCCATCGTGTCCCCCATGCCACAAAGCTCGCGGCGGACCTACCCCCCGATCGACCATCGCGCCGTCGCCCGCGAGTGCGGTATGGGTGCGGCATGGCCGATCCCGTTCTCCTCGTCGACAAGTCCGAAGGCATCGTCACCCTCACCATGAACCGCCCGCAGGCGATGAACGCGCTGTCGCGCGAGCTGCGCGCGTCCCTCATCCAGGCGTTCCAGGACGTCGGGCGCGACGCCGACGCCGGCGTCGTCATCCTCACCGGCGCCGGTCGTGCGTTCACCGCGGGGCTGGACCTGAAAGAGCTCGGTGGGGAGACGAGCGCGACGCCCCGCATCGCCGACGCGGTCGCGACCGGCGACCTCATCGACACGATGGCGCGCTGCGATCGTCCGATCATCGGTGCCGTGGGCGGGGTGGCGGTGACGGGCGGCTTCGAGGTCGCGCTCGCGTGCGACGTGCTCATCGCGTCCACCGAGGCACGCTTCGCCGACACGCACGCGCGCGTCGGCATCATGCCCGGCTGGGGTCTCTCGCAGAAGCTCTCGCGCACGATCGGCATCGGGCGCGCGAAGGAGCTCTCGCTGACGGGCAACTACCTCTCGGCCGAGCAGGCGTGCGCCTGGGGCCTCGTCACCCGCGTGGTCGCGCCGGACCAGCTCCTGCCCACCTGCCGCGCGCTGGCGCGCGACATGCTGTCCTGCGACCCCGAGGTGCTGCGGGCCTACAAGCGCGTGATCGACGACGGCTTCGCGACGACGTTCGGCGAAGGGCTCCGCCTCGAGAAGGCGCGCAGCCGCGAGCACGCCGCCACCGTGACGCCCGAGAGGATCGCGGCGCGGCGCGCCCAGGTGCAGGCGCGCGGCCGCGCACAGACCCAGAAGTAGCCCGCGCTACTCGAGCGCCGTCGAGCGGCAGCCGCCCGGCGCGTTCACCGGGTTGCAGCGCGCCGGGTGCCCGTCCGGAATGGCGACGAAGTAGCCCGTCCCGAACGCCGGGTTCGGCACCGGGTAGTCGGTGCTCACCCACTGGGCGCCGCTCGCGATCGCCGTGTCGCGCGGAACGGTGTTGCCGGCACGCGCCTCGAGAGTGTCCGCGTCGGCACGCGTCCGCACGACGTAGCCTTGCGCGACCAGCCCGGGGATCGCCGGCGCGAGCGGATCGTTCTGCTTCGAGAACCCCGCGTCGGGATCGCCGGGGTTCGCGTCGGTGAACAGGATACGGCCCGCGAGCGCCGGATGGCCGGCGAGGTAGTCGGCCTTGTAGTGGCCGCCGTTGTCGAGCAGGAACATCACCTTGCCGCGGGCCTCGCCGAGCGTCGGCCAGCCGGTCGCGAGCACGGCCTCCTCGAGGGTCGCGAAGCTCCCGCGCACGAGGTCGGGTGTGATGATGCGCTCGGGCGGGAACACCGAGCGGATCTCGGCATCGAGCGCGTCGAAGGCGGCCGGAGTGAAGAGGAGCGGCGTGACGAAGCCGATACCCAGCGGGTCGGGCGTCGGATCGTCCTTCGCCTCGACCAGGATCGTGATCGGGAGGTGCCAGGGGCGCGCGTCCGACCACGTCTTCACCTGCTGGAGACACTCGACGAAGGTGTAGCAGGTGCTCTGGAAGTCGATGTCGTTCAGATGCAGCACCTTGAAGCCGGGTTGGTCGAGCGCCGGAATGCCCGACGCCGTCGGCAGGCCGAACAGCGCCATGATGATCCGGTCGGCGTAGAGCCCGCCGTTCGGATCGTACGACACGTCGAGCTCGATCTGCCGGATGCCCTGGTCACTGAACTGCTGGTCGAGCGGAATGTGCGTGTAGTCGAGCTGCGAGAGCTCCGGAAGGAAGGCGAGGAGCGCCGACCACAACGGCTCGAGCGGACGGACGTGGTAGCTGTTGTGCGTGCCGAGCACCTGGATCTCGTTCAGGTGCACGCAGCGCGTCGCGTACTTCCGCGACTGGCTGTAGAACTTGGCCTGGGCGCGGGCGCCGGTCGGGTTGGCCTGCGCCCGCAGCTCTGCCCCCGCCACGCGCTTCTCCAGCCGCAGGCACTGCTTCGGCGTGGCGCGCAGGACCTCGCGCGCCATGGCGGACCGCAAGTCCGCCACGAGCGCCAGGGCGACGACGAGACTGCCGAGATGTCTCATACGATGGGGCTACCGTGGCCGCTCGCCGCGCGTCAATCGGAATCTCGCGGGGCGAGGGGCGAGGCGACGGTCGCCCTGCGACGAGGGCTCAACGTACGCAGCACGAGTCGAGACGAATCATGAGAAGGTTGAGACAATCATCATGATCGTGTACAGGATCACATCATGCGGCGGCCTCTGCAGGTGTACCTCGACGAGGCCGATCTCGATCGACTCGAGGCATGGGCGCGCGAGCGTGGGCTGACGAAATCGCGCGCAATCCGTCTTGCCGTCCGCACGCTGACCCGCGGGGCGGCCGAGGACCCCGTCCTCGAGCTGAGCGGCATGTTCGACGGTCTGCCGCCCGATGTGAGCGAGCACTTCGATCGATATCTGAGCCAGACATACGTGGCGGAACATGGTCCGACGTACCGGACGAGACGAACCAGCACCAAGTCGCGTCTTCGTCGATAGCAGCGGCTGGTTCGCGATCGCGAGCGCGAGCGACGGCAGGCATGCGGAGGCGGAACGGCTCCTGCGCGAGGCGGTGGCGCGACAGACGGGTCTCGTGACGACCAACCTGGTCGTCGCCGAGGTTCACCGGCTGGCGCTCGTGCGGATGGGCATCCGGCCGGCGGCGGCGCTGCTCGATCGGATCGAAGCGAGCCGCCTGGTCTCGATCGTTCACGCAACCGCCGACCATCATCGCCTCGCCCGCCGCTGGCTCGTGAAGCTCGCTGATCAACCCATCTCGTACGCGGACGCCGTGAGCTTCGCGGTAATGGAGACCGGGCGCTGTCGGGTCGCGCTCACCTTCGATCGACATTTCGCGATGGCCGGCTTCCGCATGTGGCAGGTCGATGCCTGATCGACGTTGCCTCGGGGTCGGCAAAGCCAATCGCTGACCGGCCGACGACGCGGTTCTGGGCGCTTGGGCGTAACCTTGGGCGGAACACCCGCCCACTACGGGGAGACGGAACATCTGTTCCGCCGCTGGTTACGCCCGCTGCTTCGATGAACGAGGCCTCCGACGGCTGGCGCGCCGGCCGAGCGATCGTCGGGCGCGACCGAGAGCTCGCGCTCGTCGAGCACGCGCTCGACGAGGCGCTCGCCGGGCGCGGAAAGGTCATCGTAGTCCGCGGTGCATCGGGGCATGGGAAGACCCGTTTCGCGCGCGAGGTCGCCGGTCTCGCTGTGGAACGGGGCATGCAGGTCGTCTGGCGCTCGATCACCGCGTCCGACACCGCCCCCCTGGTGTCGGATCGTGCGACGGCCGAATCGCCGCTCGCGTTGTTCCTCGACGATCTGCACGCGGCCGACGAGGCTACCCTCGCGAGGTTCGTGGCCGCGGCCCGGGAGCTGTCGGCCGTCCCTGGTCTCGTGCTCGGCACGATCGTCGATCCCGTTCCTTCGGGCGAAGCACAGCGACGGATCGCCGAGATCGAAGCGCACGCGGTCTGCGTCCGGCTGGGTCCCCTGCCCGTCGGCGCGGTGATCACGCTCGCCGGCCAGGCCGGAGTCGATGCGCCGGCCCGCGCGCTCGAGCGACTGCTGGTCGCCACGGGGGGCAATGCCTTCCTCGTGGTCGAGGCGCTCGACGCGCTCGCTCGGGCGGGCCGCATCGTCGAGACCGAGCCGTGGCCCATGTCGGATCGGGCGGTGGCGTGGATGCGTGGGCGCCTCGCCGCTCTTCCGGCAGGCAGCCGCGACGCCGTCGAGGCTGCGAGCGTACTCGGCGAGGCCTGCGACACCAAGACGATCGCACGGGTGCTCGGTGACCCCGGTGCACTCCGCGCCCTGGAGGAGAGCCTCCTCATGAGCACGGTGAACGGGTCGGGGCGGCGCCGATTCACGCCCCCGCTCGCGCGCGATCTGGTCCACGCCTCGCTTCCGGCCGAGCGCCGGGCGGAGCTGCACATCCGTGCGGCGGCCGTTCTCGCGACCGAGGACGAGTCCGCGACGGCGGCGCTCGTGCACCGCTGCCTGGCGGCGATGGCGATGGGTGACGCGCGGGGCGCCGAGGTCCATCTTCGCCGCCTCGCCGACCTCGCCTCGGAAGCTCGCGCCCGCGATTTCGCATCAGCGCGGGTGCCCGGTGCGCCGTACCTCGTCTGCGAGGGTGAGTACTGGGCGATCGGCTTCGCGGACCGCGCCGTTCGACTGGGCGATCGAGCGGGGCTCGTCTATCTCGCCCATCTGCTCGCCAGGCCCGGCGTCGAGGTGCCGGCGCTGGATCTCGTCGGAAGCGCTCGCGGCGATGCCGTCCCGGCCATGGCCGAGAGCCCGCTCGTGGCCGAGCGCGCACGCGTGAGCGTCACCCGACGCATCCGAGATGCCATAGATCGCCTCGCCGAGGCGCACCCGGAGCTCGGCACCCATCTCAACCGAACCATCCGCACGGGCACCCGATGCTCCTATCTGGTGGACCCCGCGGCCGCGCCGCGCTGGGACGTCAGATGCTCGCGCTAGACGAGCTGCGAGCGTACCGATCCGCCGTAGCTCCTCGCGCATTGGCGCCACCCCGAAGACCGCCGCTGGACAGTCGGACGGGGCGGGCGATACGACCATCGTCGGTGTCCGTCGTCGGTCGCGACCAGGCCTCTGCGCCCGTTCCGACACCCGTCGGGGCAGCGCCACGAGCCGCCCCAGCCGTCACGGAGGCGGTCGATCTCCACGCGCTCGCGCCGCTCGCCGCCTGGACGCGGGCGACCCAGGGCGATCCCGCGTTCCGGGCCGTATGCGCCGCGGCCGGCGTCGTGCCCGAGGCCTTCTCGAACGGCGGCGGCCGCCTGCCGCTGGCGCAGCTCGAGACGTTCCTCTCGGCGCTTCGCGACCACGTCGGTGGCGACGGCGCGCTCCTCGCGGCCGGAACGGCGGGCGAGACGCGGCCTGTCTGGCCTCCGCGCTGGCTGCGATCGTTCGCGACGCCTGGGCTCCTCTATCGAGGGCGAGCGGGACGCAAGTGTGTGACCGCCGGTGCGGGGCGGAGCGCAGTCCACCAGCGCAGGCTCGGCGCGACGACCATCCGGTATGCGAGCACACAGGCGCAGAGCCGCCTCGTGTGCCTGTGGCGTCAGGCACGACTCGCGCAGCGCCCGCGCGCGTGGGGGCTGCCGCCCGCCGTCGTACACGAGACGCGGTGTCTCGCTCGGGGCGACGACGCCTGCGAGTACCTCGTGCACTGGCAGGCGCAGCCGCGCTGGACGACTGCGATCGGCGTCGCGGCGGCGACGAGCGCAGGCCTCGCCTGGAGCTCGGTCGGGCCGGGCATCGCCTGGACCCTCCCCGCGATCGCCGCAACCGTCGCGCAGGCGATCGAGATCGAGCGGGTTCGCCGCGCGAATCGACAGACCCTCGCGGCGTTCGGAACCGCATTCCGTCGCGCCGCCGCGGCGGCCCCGACGCGGCCTGCGGTGGCGGACACCGAGCCCTCGCGCTCCACTCCGTCGCCGGTCCCGACGGACGAGGCCGAAGCCGCGTCGCTCCGGCGCGAGGGCGACGTCTGGCGCATCAGCTTCGCATCGAAGACCGTGCTCGTCCGCCATTCGCGCGGCCTCTCGCTCCTCGTGCACCTGCTGCGAAACCCCGGCGAGGAGATCCACGTCTCGGCCCTCGACGCGCTCAGCCCGTCCGACGCGGCCATGCCAACGCACGCGACGAACGTCACTGCTGGCGAGCCCGTCGGCGATCTCGGCGACGCGGGCGAGGTGCTCGACGCGCAGGCGAAGGCGACTTATCGCCGGCGCCTCGTCGAGCTGCGCGAAGAGCTGGCCGAGGCCGAGACGTGCAACGACATCGGGCGTGCAGAGACGCTCCGCGCCGAGCTCGAGGCGCTCGTCGACCAGCTTCGCCAGGCGACGGGCCTGGGGGGACGAGACCGCCGCGCGGTGTCGAACGTCGATCGCGTCCGCGTCGCGGTAACGCGCCGCATCCGTGCCGCCATCGCGCAGATCGAAAAGTATCACGAGCCGCTCGGGGCGCACCTCACGGCGACGATCCATACGGGATACTTCTGCTCGTACGGACCGGGCGGCGTGCCGTGGCGCGAATAGCTCGCGCGCGCAGCGGGCCGCCGCTTCACCTCCCGCAGGTTTGCGGGTAACGGGAACCTGGTGGCGGGTGCGTCGGAGGACACCTGGGTCGGCGGCGCGGCAGCCGTACTGGTGGCGACGCTCACCCCCGCGGGCGACGCCCCGCCCGCGGAACGCCTCGAGTCGCTGCTGGCGCTGCTGGCGGTCGTCGTCCGCGAGGCGGGCGGCGAGGCCGAGCGCACCACGTCCGACGGCATCGTGGCGGCGTTTCCGTCGGTCGTCGCGAGCGTGACCGCCGCCCTCGAGATCCACCGCCGTCTCGCGCTCGCGGGCGCGCGTGACACCACCCTGGAGGAACGCGTGGGCGTCCTCGCGCTCGACACGGTGCTCTCGCCGGATGGAGAGGTCCTGGCTGCGGCCGTCGCGACCACCCGCCAGCTCGCGGCCGCGGCGCGTCCCGGCACGCTCGTCTTCTCCGAGCGTGCGCGCGACGCTCTTCCGGGCGACATGGCGGCGCTGGTCGAGCGCATCGACGTGGGCGACATGCACGCCTATCTCCTGGCGCCCCCGCCGATGGGACCGCCGCTCGCGCGCCGCACGGTGGTGCTCTCGGGACTCGCCGGCGCTGCGGCGCTCGGAGCCGTCGGAGCGGCGGTTGCGCTCTCGCTCCGCCGCGTCACGTCGAGCGTCGACCCGCGTCCCATCGCGCTCGGCGTGCTCCGGTTCCGGGCGCCTGGCGTGGCCGAATCCGATCTCTGGATCCGCGACGCCGTGCGCGACAGCTTGAACACCCAGCTCGCCGAGCTCGCCGGCGTCCGGGTCTACTCACGCGAGTTCCTCGACTTCTTGATGACACGCCAGGGGCTGTCGGAGATCGAGGCGGCGACCAAGCTCGGCATCGAGAAGATGCTGGCGGGCGTCGTCACCGTCGTCGACGACGCGGTGCAGGTCGACACGCAGATCGTCGACATCGCCTCCGGCGTCATCGAGGGCTCGTTTCGGCGCGACGGCCGTCGGAGCGACGTCCTCGCGCTCGAGAACGAGGTCGTCTTCGGTGTCGTCGAGAAGCTTGGCCTGCGCCTGACGCCAGAGGACGAGGGTCGTCTCGCGGCCCGCCGCGCGACCGACGTCGAGGCGCTGCGCCGACTGATGCGGGTCGAGGGTGACAAGCCCGCGGCGCCGTCCAGGCCTCCGACCCCACCGGCACCAGGCCGGTCGAGCTGGTTCGGCGCGCGGAGCGCCGCGGCCGCCGACGACGTCGCGGACCGCGAGATCGTGGCGTTCCTCGATCGCTACCGCCGCGCTACCGAGGCCGGCGACGTCGCGGCCCTCGCGACCATGTATGCGTCGTTCACCCCGGCGCAGCGTGCGGCGCTCGTGAGCTACTACGCGAACGTACGGGACCTGCGGGTGACGATCGACAACGTCGAGATCGCGGTGGTCGGCGACGAGGCCGTGGTCAGCTACTCCCGTACCGACGACTTCGTCGACGTGCCGACGGGACGCCCGATGCACGTCGCGCTCCGCGTGACGAAGACGCTGTCGCGCGCCGGCGGCGGATGGGTGTTCGCGACGGCGAAGTAGCCGTCGCGCACCTGCGGCGGCGATCAGTTCTTCACGCCCGAGTACTCGATGGGACCCGGGAGCTCGACCGTCAGCGTGCCGTCCGCTGCCGTGCCCTGCGTGCCGCGATAGCTCGTGAGCTGGCGGAGGCCCGATCCGTCACCGCGCATCGCGAAGACCTGGCCGCTCACAGGGCGGAGCCCGGACGGATCGCAGGTGGCATCGAAGACGAGCGTCCCCGTCTTCACGTCGAACTGGGGCACCGAGGTGAGC